>CAZWLX010000078.1:455-3535 GCA_964634845.1 Candidatus Woesearchaeota archaeon
CATATAAACTTGTGTTACCCATGCATATTTCTTCAAAAAGGGAATATATAAATCTTACTCTATCCTTATAATAAAATGGAAAAATCAAAGCAATTGTTGATAGAATCTCTAAGAGAAAAAGGATTTGATGAGAAAATCCTAAATGCTTTTCAAAAAGTCAAAAGAGAGAATTTTGTCCCAGACCACTTAAAAGCATATGCATATGAAGACATGGCTCTCCCAATAGAAGCAGGTTCAACAATTTCTCAACCATATACAATCGCATTTATGCTCTCTCTGTTAGACCCAAAGCAAAACCAGAGAATTCTTGAAATAGGTTCTGGCTCTGGATATGTTTTGTCCCTAATCTCAGAAATAATAAAAAATGGAGAAATCTATGGCATTGAAATCAATAAAACATTAGCTATAAAATCCAAGAAATTATTAGAAAAAGACTCTAATATAGACATAATCCACCGTTCAGGAATATCAGACCTGCCAAATCTAGGAGACCTAGACAGAATTTTAATATCTGCTTCATGTCCAGACTTAAGAATTCCTTACAATCTTGTAGAACAATTAGCTCCAGGGGGAATTTTAGTATCTCCTGTCCAGTCATCTATTTTCAAATTAACTAAAACACAAGAAGGCAAAATTCTGAAACAAGAGCATCATGGCTTTGTTTTTGTCCCCTTGAGAAGCGAAGAATAAAAAGCTTTAAATAAGTGGGTTCACTTAATCGTAAATGACAAATATAACCCTTTCGATAGACGACGAAGTTTATAAAAAAATGAAAAAGCACTCTGAAATTAGATGGAGCGAATTTGTAAGAAAAGAGATAAAAAGTAGAGTTGAACAACTTGAAAAGTTATCAAAAAACAGCAAGAAAGATTTAATTCTAGCTGATGAAGCATTATTAGCAGAAGATTGGCTTAGCAAAGAGGATATAGAAGCATGGGGAGATTTGTAAAAGGAGATTTAGTTGTTACCCCATTTCCATTCTCAGATTTATCTTCAGAGATAAAAAGACCAGCTTTAGTTATTCAAACTTTAAAAGGAAACGAGCTGATTTTATGTCAGATAACCTCTAGAAACAGAGAAGATCCTTATAAATTTACTTTAGCTTCAGAAGATTTAAAGCAGGGGAAGCTGAAAATTAAAAGCTATATAATGCCAATGAGGTTATTTACCTTACGAGATTCTATAATTCACTACAAAATCGGATCTTTAAAAGAATTAAAAACAAATTTAATAATTAAAAAAATTTGTCAAGTTCTTCAAGAAGAATAACCTTTTTAACTCTAAATTCTAAGTAAATTAATGGAATTTATTCGCGATTTTAGAAAAATAAGCAAGAAAGATGTAGCTTTAGCAGGAGGAAAAGGAGCATCTTTAGGAGAGATGACACAAGCAGGAATTTCTGTTCCTCCAGGATTTGTAATACTATCCAATGCTTTTGAATATTTTATAGAAAAAACAGGCATTTATACAGACATAGATGCCACGCTTCATTCTGTAAATAACGAAGAAATGCACACAGTAGAATCTGCATCAGAGAAGATACAATCTCTAATTCTAAATGCAGAAATGCCAAAACAAATAGAGAAAGATATTCTAAATTCTTTCAAATCTCTTGACTCCAAATATGTAGCTGTCAGAAGCTCTGCCACATCAGAAGATTCTGCAGACGCTGCGTGGGCAGGACAATTAGACACATTCCTAAATACAACTTCTTCCGACTTATTAGAAAAAGTAAAACATTGCTGGGCATCTTTATTTACTCCAAGGGCAATCTTCTATAGATTTGAAAAAAACCTTCATGAAAAAAAGATTTCAGTAGCAGTTGTTGTTCAAAAGATGATTAATTCAGAGCAATCAGGAATAGCTTTTTCTGTTCATCCTGTAACACAAGATTATAATCAATTAATTATAGAAGCAGGGTTTGGTCTTGGAGAAGCAATTGTTTCAGGCCAAATCACTCCTGATAGTTATGTTATAGAAAAATCTCCAAGAAAGATAATAGAAATAACAGTAAATGAACAAACAAAAGCTCTTTATAGAAAAGAATCTGGAGGCAATCAATGGCGTGATTTAGGAGAAAAAGGCTCTGAACAAGTCTTGCAAGGAAAAGAAATCTTAGATCTTTCAGAATTAGTGATAAAAATAGAAAACCATTATGGTTTTCCCTGCGATATTGAATGGGCAAGAGAAAAAGGCAAGTTCTACATAACACAAAGCAGACCAATAACAACTCTTACAGCAAAACAAGAATCCAAGGAAGAAACTACAGAAATTAAAAAAAAACAAACGATAGAAGAGCTAAAAACAACAGAGTACCAAAAAGACTTTGAAGCTCCAATCTCTATCTTACATTTTACTCTTGCTCCAGAAGCATTTTTCTCAAAAGTGAGAGAAGTCTTTGGAAAATCATTTTCATCTGTTTACATAAGAAATAATAGCGGATTAATGTCAGAATACCTTCCAAGCGAGAGCTATGAGGAAATTGGGATACATCTTGCAAAGTTGGCTCAAAATAAAGAAAAACTAAAGTCTTGGATTATTGAATTCAAAAAATCTGCAGATGTTATGAGAAAAGCAATTTCTGTTTCTCCAAAAGAATATCTAAGCAATTTAGACTCGATAGCAGAAAAATTTCTAAATTACACAGTTTACCAGGTTGCAACTAAGACTGCCTCCAATTTCCTGCCGCCAAAAACAAGCAAATCAATTTTTAATACCTTGGAAGATGGGAGAAAATACTCCGAAGACCTTTAGCATGCCAGCGAATTAAAAGTTAGATAAGTAGTAAAGTTCCTAAATAAAAAATTGTCAGATTATACTCCTGAACAGATAATGTCAATGACACTAGAAGAGTTAAAGAGATACATCAATAGCAATTCCCTTCCTTTTAAGGAAGAACTCCAATCAAGGTTTGAAGACAGTGGGATATTATTTCTTTCTTCTAAGTTAAATTTCATAGGTGCTTCAGAAGCAAAAGAAGTTGAAGAATTATGGACTTCTCAAAGCTTTAAAAATAACATTCTAGCTGGAAAACCAGCTTTTCCAGGAAAGGTAAAAGGAAAAGCAAGAGTCATCGTTGA
>CAZWLX010000079.1:0-3534 GCA_964634845.1 Candidatus Woesearchaeota archaeon
AAGTACCGAGCTGAATAAGAATATTTTCAGAAAGAAAGACTTCTTTTTAATTTAAGAGTTAGTGAAAGAAAGTTATTAAATTTAAGGGAAATAAGACAATAAATATTAAAAACCCTAGATTATAAAGGAGTTGAGATGGAAAAGAGAGGAAATTACTTATTCACATCTGAAAGTGTTGGTGAGGGGCACCCTGACAAGCTTTGTGACCAAGTGTCAGACGCATTAGTTGATGCTTACATAGAACAAGACCCTGAGAGCAGAGTAGCTATAGAATCTTTTACAAAAACAGGATTTATAATTGTCGGAGGAGAGATCAGAAGCAATGCAAGAGTTGATGTTGAGGAGATTGTCAGAAAAACTATTCTAAATATTGGATATGATTCTGCAGACTACGGGTTTGATGGAAAAACATGCGGAGTAATTAATGCTATTTCTAAGCAGTCTAGCGATATTGCTCAAGGTGTTGATGAATCTGAAGATAAAGAACAAGGAGCTGGAGATCAAGGGCTGATGTTTGGATATGCATGCAACGAAACTCCTGAGATGATGCCTTTACCTATTATTTTAGCCCACAAACTTGTTAGAGAATTAACAAGAATTAGAAAATCAAGAGAACTAGAGTATTTAAGACCAGATAGTAAAAGCCAGGTTACTGTTGAATATGAAAATAATAGACCAAAGAGAGTTCGTACTGTTGTAGTATCTACGCAGCATTCTGATAAGGTAAGCCAAGAACAAATAAAGACAGACATAATTGAAAAATTGATTAAGCCGGTTTGCGGAAATTGGGTTGATGAAAAAACTATTTACCATGTCAATCCAACAGGAAAGTTTGTTATTGGCGGACCTGTTGGAGACGCTGGCTTAACAGGAAGAAAGATAATCGTTGATACTTATGGAGGGACAGGAAGACATGGTGGAGGTTGCTTTTCTGGGAAAGACCCTAGTAAAGTAGATAGAAGTGCGGCCTATGCTGCAAGATACATTGCTAAAAACATTGTTGCTGCAGGATTGGCAGAGAAATGCGAGGTTCAGCTGGCCTATGCCATTGGTGTTGCAGAACCTGTCTCTATACATGTTAACACATTTGGGACGAATAAGATTCCAGAAGATAAAATTGAATGGATGATTAAAAGAAACTTTCCTCTAAAGCCAGGAGCGATAATAAAAACTCTTAGACTAAAAAGACCGATATATAAAAAAACAGCAACTTATGGACATTTTGGAAGAGATGAAGAGGAATTCTCCTGGGAAAAAACAGACAAAGTAGGAGTATTGCGAGCAGAGGCAGGAATAGTATCACAAATCCAACAAAACACTTATAAATCAGATTAATCTTTAATAAATATGTCAAAAGGAATTTGGATTGGGCTTATAATTGTTGCAGTATTAGTTATTGTGGGGATACTTTTGCTTGGTTCTGGAAATGACGAAGATGTTAACATTTCTGACTCATTAGATAATTTACAAGAAGTTCCTGCTCCTGGAGTTATAGACAGAAAAACTGATGAGATGATTGTTAATGATGAAAAGCAGGAAACAGAAGAGATTATACAGACTCAGATTGTTCAGATGTCTTCTTCTGGTTTTTCTCCTAAAATATTAACAGTGAAAAAGGGAGATATAGTAATGTTTAAAGCAGTTGATAATAGCAATAGATGGCCTGCTAGCGATGTTCATCCAACACATAGAGAGTATCCTGGAAGTGGGTTGAGTAAGTGCGGAACCTCTGAAGCAGAAGAGATATTTGATGCTTGTAGAGCAGTTAAGCAGGGAGAAAGTTGGAGTTTTACCTTTGACGAAGTTGGAACATGGGATTATCATGATCATGGAGATTCTGGAGAAACAGGAAAGATAATTGTTCAGTGATTAAAATGAAACTTGATAAATTAAAAAGATATGCACCAATTGCGGTTAGATATGGCATAGGGCTAGTGTTTTTATTATTTGGTATCTCGCAACTAACAAACCCCGGAGCGTGGTTTTCTTATTTTCCTGATTGGCTTGTGCAAAATAGTATAGAACAGACCGTTCTAATGAATGGTATTTTTGACCTTATTATCGGACTTTTATTGTTACTTGGATTATTTACAAGAATTGCTGGTGCTATCGGTGTTTTGCATCTGGCAGGAGTTATTTATGTTGTTGGATGGAGCGATATTGGAATTAGAGATTTTGGATTGTTGTTAGGAGCTCTGTCTGTATTTTTGTATGGCCAAGATGATTTTTGCTTGGATAATTTAATTTTCAGAAAGAAAAGATAGTTTTATAATTCCCTTTTTATTTGTATAACAAGATTAAAAGAGAGGTAAACTTTAGAAAATTAATCAAAATGAAAGTAGTGAAATCAGGAATATTTCAAACCTTCATTTTTAGGAGAAAAGCAAAAAAATGAAAGTAGCAATAAACGGATTTGGAAGAATTGGGAAAGCTGTTTTTAAAATATGTTTACTTAAAGGAATTAATGTTGTTGCTATAAATGAGCTAAATGGAGTAGAAGATGCTGCATATATGTTGAAGTATGATTCAGTATATGGGCGATTTAATGGAACAATAAAAACAACGAAAGATAGCTTGATTGTTAATGGAAAAAAGATTAAAGTTATTTCAGAGCAAAATCCTTTGAATTTGCCTTGGGAAGAGCTTGGAATTGATGTTGTTGTTGAAGCAACAGGAGTTTTTAGAGAAAGAAAAGAAGCTATGAAACATATTGCTTCTGGAGCAAAAAAAGTTATTGTTACTGCTCCGAGTGATGATGCTGATTTAACACTTGTTCCTGGAGTTAATGATTCTTCTTTAAACAAAAAAATGCAAGTGATTAGTGTTGCTTCATGCACTACAAATGCATTAGCTCCTGTTTTGAAAGTTTTAGATGAAAAATTCGGAATTAAAGAAGCTTTGATGACAACAATACATAGCTATACATCAAGTCAGAGTTTAGTTGATTCAAGCAATAAGAAAAGAAGACGCGGAAGAGCTGCTGCTATTAATATAATTCCAACAACAACAGGAGCAACAGATGCTGTTTGTTTAGCTTATCCAAAACTAAGAGGAAAAATAAATGGATTTTCTTTGAGAGTTCCTATTGCTAATGGGAGCTTAGTTGATTTAACAGCTGAATTGAAAAAAGGATTTACTGTTGAGAGCTTGAATAAGACATTGGAAAATTCAGGTAAAGGAAAACTAAAAGGAATTCTTGGATATACAGAAGATGAAATTGTTTCTTCAGATGTTATTGGGACCTCGGAAAGTGGAATTGTTGATGGTTTATCAACTCAAAAAGAGGGGAATTTGGCTAAAGTTTTAGTTTGGTATGATAATGAATATGGGTATTCAAACAGAGTTGTTGATGTTTTGAAATTGATGAAGAAGTGGAGTTAAGCCCTGTTATGTCTCCCCAAATAGGGATTGGATTTTAGTGCAACATCCCGAAGGGAAATTTCAGAGTTTGAGAGCCCACCTTTCCTTTTATCTAAAAGAATTATTTTTCTCTAATTTTAATTATTTTGAGTTATTTCTTACTTGATGGTACTT
>CAZWLX010000080.1:0-3289 GCA_964634845.1 Candidatus Woesearchaeota archaeon
ATATTATCTTCAACACCTAAAATAAAACAAGCGCTGCATTGGGGTCTGTCTTCATTTCTTTCACTTTTTACAACTTTCCCTTTTTCAACATCCCATTTATATGGAGCAACTCCTCCTGCAATTTTATCATATCTTTGAATTCCGACATTAAACCATACAGGAGAATTAAACACAGCTAATTGACTTAATGTAATTGCTCCTATCTCATCTCTAAGAATTCTTGCCTGTTTAGAATCAAAGTATTTTAATTCCAGAGACTTTCTCTCAAAAAAATCTGCAATTCTTGAAATTATTTGCTTAACACTATTTTCTCTTTCGCCTTTCTGCATATTTCCCCAGAAATATTTGCTTGCGACAACCTTTGCAGCTAATTCACTCCAGCTCTTTGGTTTTTCAACATTGGGCTGAACATAAATAACTTTCCCGGAATCGTCGGTAATTTTAACTTCTGTAGTCCCCCACTCTATTTTTTCTCCTTTATAATTAAAATTAAAAATATCTTTCCCGTCAATAGAAAAAGCTCTCTCTATTTCCATGGGCCTTATTCCAGATTCTAAACTTTTAAGAAATTTGGGTCCAATTGCAGATTTCTTCTCAAACCCATGTCCATTTCCATTGCCATTTTCAGCCATGAAATCTCCATTTGCCATCATTTTATAAGTCCTCTTATTTCTTTTTTGAAGTCTGAAATATCTGTAAAATCTTTGTAAACAGAAGCAAATCTTATGTAAGCAACCTTATCAGTTTTTTTTAATTCATTAGAAACAAGTTCTCCGATATATGACGTTTCAATCTCTTTTCCCTTTTTTTGAAGTTTTAATTCAATATTAGCTATCATTTTGTCAATTTGTTCAGTGCTTATAGGCCTTTTTTCACAAGCCTTTAATATCCCCTTTTTTATTTTATCTATGTCGAGGTCTTCTCTTCTTCCGTCTTTCTTGACAACTCTTAAATCTGCATGCTCAATTCTCTCGGATGTATTGAATCTCTTTCCGCATTTCAAACATTCCCGCCTTCTCTTTGACATTCCATCAACATCTCTTTTATCAATGACCTTTGTTTCGTCGTGAAGGCAATATTGGCATCGCATTATTATCTCACAATATCTTGTGTCAGCCTCTTTTTTTAAACACAACCTATTGTGTTATTTATCTTTTTAATAATCATTGTATTTAAACCTTTTTACACTTGAGTTTTCATCGTCGGTATTTCTTGAAAAATAAAATGTCTTATTTTTCCAGTAACAAAATTCAAAGTTCTTATTAATACAGCCTTTATTTCTGCCCTTCATAAAATTGGACTTCATCATGCAAAACTTCTAACTTAATTTCAGCTTCTTCCAGCATTTCTCTCGTTTCTTTAGCAGCATGATATCTTTTATTACAAACAATTCTCTTTATCCCTGAACTGATTAATAGTTTTGTACAATCTAAACATGGCTCCATATTGCAATAAAGAGTTGCTCCTTCAATATTTATGCCGTGTTTTGCAGCTTGTGCAACTGCATTAGCTTCAGCGTGAACCGTTCTTATACAATGTTGTGTAACACTCCCATCTTCATGAATTGTTTTTTTAAACCAATGTCCAATTTCATCGCAATGAACAAGTCCTGGAGGAGCTCCAACATATCCTGTTGTCATAACTCTTTTATTTTTCACAATAACGCATCCACTTCTTCCTCTACTGCACGTTCCTCTTTTACCCACAACCATTGCAAGCTCCATAAAGTACTCGTCCCAATTAGGTCTTTTATGGGAGATAGACTCTCTTAAAATAGGAATTAATTCATCAATCTTCTTGTAAAGTTCTTCTAATGTTCCGTCGTTGATTATAGAAAACTTTGCCATGTCCATGCAATTTTTAATATTTTGCCCACTGTCTATATCAGATTTCATCTCTCTATTTTCTTTTTCTAAAAATTCTTGAAAAGTTTTTGGATCATCTTCTTTTCTGTCTCCTCCTCTGTCCAGAATTCTTTTAAATCTTATTTCAACAGGAGCATCCATTTTAATCAAAACAAAATCTTTTGTAGAAGCAAGCTCTTTTACTTCCAGAGGATTTCTTATACTTGTGATAATATAATCTTTGTTTTCAGACATTTTAGCAATCGCTCTTTTAGCCAAGACGCCTGAACCCTCTTTTTCTCTTAATACATTCCCAAGCTTCCACAAACTCTCTCTTGACTTAAAAATCCCTTGTTTGTCAGCTTCTTCACGGATAATATTAGAAAGAGAAAAATGTTCAAATCCTTTATTCTTTAAATATTCAGCAAAACTGTCTTTTCCAGAGCAGAAAGTTCCTGTAACCCCTATTTTCATCCAACTCTGAAAAATAAATCAACTTAAATAGATTCCTGCAAAAAAACATATATGTCAAGAACCATATACTAAAGTGTGTCATGTGTTTTGGTGTCTTGAGCATGTTAAAAACCTTTATAAAGTATTTATTCTAAAGTATGCTATGGCCTTAGAAAATTTAACAAGCTTTCTCACATCTTTTAATTCTTTCCCAGTATGGGCTATTCTAGTAATAACTGTCTGGAGTTTAATCTGGAAGGGTATTGCTCTTTGGAAATCAGCAAGGAAAAACTCTCCGATATGGTTTGTAGTTCTGTTAATAATCAATACAATTGGAATACTGGAGATTTTGTATATATTTATCTTTTCTAAAATAAAACCAAAGTCTTCTCAGGGAAAAGTATTTAGAAAGAAAAAGAGATGAACACTAAATTCAAGCGCGGAGATAAAGTTAGGCTTCTTTTAGACCCAGACCCAGAGTATATAGAATATCACGAAGATGAAGAAGGAAATATTTCCGAAGTCCCAATAAAGAAAGGAATGACTGGAGAAATTAATGTTTTATTGCCAAATGGACAATATCACGTAGAAATTTATTCTTCAGGCACAAAACCAAATTCCAAAGACAAGAAGATAATCGCTTATGTTCCAATGTCCGAAGATTATCTGGAAGCTATCTAGTAATCACTTCCCTAATTACCATCTCAATTTTACTAAATTAAGTAAAGACATCTCAAACTTATCGCTTTTTTATTTTACCAAGAGCTTTCAGAAGTTTGCGCTTCCTTCGGCTTTTTCTTAATTCTCTTCTCATCTTGTCACCTCCTTGAGGCCACAATAATAATCTCAATCACAAAATAAGTCAGATTATAAATCTATCTGTATCAGAAAAATTCAATATGTTCTAAAATCTGATTACAACATAACAAGTTCTACAAGAATTTTTTAGTAAATATGATTGATGATATTCTTATGCTTTGTAGAACTTACTT
>CAZWLX010000081.1:0-328 GCA_964634845.1 Candidatus Woesearchaeota archaeon
TCGGGATTTTTGCAAGGGCATCTTCATATAGAGAAGTATCTTTTTCTTCTGGCCACGCGAATTTAATCATTATGGCTTTTAAGCCAAATGCTATAAGCTCTTGAGTAAATGAAATGTTTTTTGATCCTAGAGATTCTAAGACTGATTTTGCCTTGTTTTGTATTTCTTCTAGATTTGTAGAAGGAGAATCTGGCATTATTTTCACTATTATTGCTGCTATTGACATAATTTATTCTAGGGAGAGTGCTTTTTAAAGTTTAGCATAACAATTTTTATATAGTGCTGTTTTTATGATGTCTCGAGGTTAAATAAAGAGGAAAAATGGTTG
>CAZWLX010000081.1:338-3278 GCA_964634845.1 Candidatus Woesearchaeota archaeon
TGATAATTATTCAAAGCTTGTTGAGAAGATTGCACAGAGTGCTGGTGTTGAAAATGAAAAAGTTGACAGAAAAGTTGAAGCAAAGAGGGCTAAATTGTCTGGGCTTGTTTCAAGGGAAGGGGCTGCCCAGATTGTTGCTGCGGAATTAGGAGTTAATCTTGATCAGGAAAGATTAAAGATAAATGAATTAGTTGATGGGATGAAAAGGGCTAATTTAATAGCCAAGGTAATAGATATTTCTCCGATTAGGGAATTTAATAAAAATGGAAGAGAAGGGAAAGTTGTTAATTTGTTAATAGGGGACGAAACTTCTAACACGAAAGCTGTTTTATGGGATACTAATCACATTGCTTTGATTGAAAACGGGAGAATTAAGAAAGGAGATGTTATAGGGATAAGTAATGGAAACGTTAGATTAGGAGAAATACATTTGAGCAGTTTTAGTGATATTAATAAAAGCAAAGAAGAGATTAAGGAAGTTGTTGAAGGAAGAGTATTTTCCCAATCTTCTTTTGAAAAAGCAAGGCAGGGGCAAAGTGCTAAAATCAGGGCTTTCGTTGTTCAGTCTTTTGAGCCAAGATATTTTGAAGTTTGCAAAAGAACGGGAAGAAAACCAACTGAAGAAGAGATTAGTAAGGGAGAAGAATTAGAAAAAAGAGCTTTGTTGAATATTGTTTTAGATGATGGGACAGAGACAATGAGGGCTGTGATTTTCGGAAAGGAAATTGAAAAGTTGGGCTTGAGTAATGAAGAGATATTTGATTTAAATTCTTTTGAAGGCAAGAAGAAAGAATTGTTAGGAGAAGAGAGGGTTTTTTCAGGCAATATTAGAGAGAATAAGGTGATGAATACGACTGAATTTAGTATTGAAAGTGTTGAAGATGTAAAAGCAGAGGAATTGATTAAGGAATTGGAAGCGAAAGCGAATTGAAATGAGAGAAATTAATTATTTAGGAAGAGAAAGACTCTCTTGCTATGACTCCAAAATGAGAGAATTAGAGGAAAGGTTGCGCCAATTAGCTCAAAGAGTACTATCTCCTGACCAGATTGAAGAACTTCGAGATGAAGCAGCTGATTGGAGAAGAGAGAGGGTAATTTCTCCTAAGATTTGGGAGATGAGGGCTACTGGTTCTTTACAATTAGGTTGTTGAGTACTATAAATTTAAATATTTGGTTTGTTATTAACTTTTATGTTGCTTTGTGGAGACCAATATAGCGGGGCTCGAGATGCTATCTCTTCTGCTCCAAAAGGAAGTGACATATATTCTATTGTGGAAAGAATAGCGCGTGGGCTTTTTGAAGAAGGAGTTTCAGGAAGTGATCTTGATAGATGGGTTCTTGCTCAGAGAAAGCTTTTAAGTTATTTTGATTTTCGCGAGATAGGAAAAAGAGGAAATCCTTCTGCTGAATTTCATGATCATATAGCTAGGTTTGCTTATTTCGAATCACTACATAATCCCGGAAGGTCTGAATTTGATAATTGGATGGATATTGTAGGATCTATTATTCAAAACGCTTCTTCTTATGGTCTTACTCATAGATTGGCTGCTTAATTTCTAATTGTATTCTTGAGTGTTATAATGTTTAAATAAGATAAGATTTAGAAATAGAAGCGAGAGGTATAATTGTAATGGTTAAAGAGGAAAAAGGTGAGAAGATTTCTGAAGAAGGGGAAGATGTAGAGAAAGAGATGAAGATAACAGATGTTCCAGGTATTGGACCTGGAATTGCTGCTAAGTTAGAGGCTGCAGGAGTTTATGATTTAATGGGATTGGCAGTAATGTCTCCTGCTAGTTTGAGTGATATGGCTGGAATTGGAGAAGCTGTTGCGAGAAAAGCGATTCAGGCTGCTAGAACTATGATGAAACTTGGATTTATGGATGGAACTGAATTTGCTAAGAGAAGAGAAGATATTTTACATATTACAACAGGGAGCGAAGTTTTTAATCAGCTTTTGGGAGGGAAAGGAATTGAAACAAGAGCTATGACAGAGTGCTATGGGGCTTTTGGTAGTGGAAAGTCACAGCTTGCTTTTACACTTGCTGTTAATGTTCAAAGACCTAAAGAGCAAGGAGGAGCAAACGGAAAAGCTGTTTTTATTGATACTGAAGGAACTTTTGTTCCGCAAAGAATTAGGCAGATTGCAGAAGGGATTGGAGCAAATCCAGAAAAAGTTTTGAAAAATATTTTAGTTGCCAGAGCTTTTAATTCTGATCATCAAATTTTGTTGTTAGATAAAGTTTCAGAAATGATAAAAGAAGGAGAGCCGATTAAATTAATAATTGTTGATTCTCTGACAGCTCATTTTAGGGCTGAGTTTGCAGGAAGAGGACAGTTGGCAGACAGGCAGCAGAAGTTGAATAGGTATTTGCATGAACTAACAAGGCTTGCAGAGCAGCATAATCTTGCTATTTATGTTACGAATCAAGTTATGGCAAATCCTGCGATGATGTTTGGAGATCCAACAACTCATGTTGGAGGGCATATTATCGGACACGCTGCAAAATTCAGATTGTATTTAAGAAGAGGAAAGCAAGGAAGCAGAGTTGCTAAATTAGTGGACTCTCCTAATTTGCCTGATAATGAATGCCAGTTTTGGGTGACTGAGAAAGGCGTTGTGGATGAAGAGTGAATTATGCTGAAGATTAACTTCGCGACGTTTTCCCCAAGATAGAATTATTTAGAAACAATAATTAATTCATCTTTAAAATCAAGGTATCCTTCTTTTTGATACTTCTTAACTTTCTGCAGAAATTGAATGGACTCATTTTTATTTGGAAATGAGTCAACATTATGAATAAATTTGTAGAAATTATTTATTTCATACAACTTACCATTAGATAACATATCTCCAACAAACATCCTCATCTTAAATCTAATTATCTTAACTTTGAATCCTCTTGACTTATAATAATTAGAGATATATTCAGAATAGTTAAA
>CAZWLX010000082.1:0-2746 GCA_964634845.1 Candidatus Woesearchaeota archaeon
ACTTTCTTAAAATTTAATCAATATCCCTGTGGTCTTCCTGTTGGGCTAAATCTGTTTCCTGGCCCAGAATTTCCCCTGTTAAAAACAACTCCTCCCTGATAACCTTTCTTCTCTTTCTTTCTAAAAGAAAGATAAATAATAGAAGTCACAACAATAACTATTGCCAAAACAAGAACAATAAATATTATCCAAAGAATGCTCTTGCTTCCTCCGCTTGTTCCAGTTCCACTTCCAGAACTTCCGCCTGAGACATCTATTGAGCCTGTTCCACTGCTTGTTCCAGAACTACTAGAAGTTGTGGTGCTTACACTTCCTCCGCTTGTTCCTGTACTAGATCCAGAACTTCCAGAACTGGGAGAATCGTCATCATCGTCATCAGAATCGTCAATCTTATGATCAACATACTCTACAACAGCAGAATTTCTCAATCCAGACACAATAAAGTAATCTTCTCCGCTTATCTCGTCTATCTCGCAAACAAATCCACTATGAGAAGATTCATCACATTCAATCACTTCTTCCCCGCTGTTATCACAATCAAAACTAACAGCGCTTATTTCAACAATCCCTGCTCTGTCTTTAACGCAGACCTTATCAGTACTTGCATTTAACTTATCTATAATAAAAGTCTTATTATTAATTGCTCCTGTCTCCAATCCATTAACAATCAAATATCCTCTCTTATCATTTTTTTCCTGCTTCTCAATTTCAACATCAATTAAGTCCAGATCTTCTGCATCAAAGTCGTGATTAAAGCTAACTCTTATTATGCTTTCATTCTTATCAACAAATTTGATATTCTTCTTTCCCTGTTGCACTTCACTATCATTAGCTTCCTTGTTGCCAATTTCATATTTAAGTTCTATATTCCTCTTCTCTATTCCGGCAAATGTTCCCCTTACATTATTATTGTTGCAATCCTGCACAAAAGTCTCATTTGCAGGCAAAGTTATATTCCTAGCTGTACAACCTTCTCCAGTTATATTAACGGCTCTTGCATATTTAACAAAACTATCATCCACACAAGCTGTCTCAAGATAATTGAAATCCGCCCTGCATATAACCGGAGGAATATATGTAGAAACAAATCTCTTTTCTCCAAATTTCAGAAGCATATAAGAATAATTTGAATTAATGCTTACATTTATCTCTCCCCCCAAATGCCTTGTAGAGTAAACAAAATTTGTCAAACCATTAAATTCTTGGCTATCTAAATCAGATTCTTCAAAGCCTTCTTCAAAATAAGAGTTATATCTTAAATAAGCGCTATGCAGGGAAATAGGACTAGAAACTATATCTGAATCTCCTCCAAATCGCTTTGTCTTATTTATTATAAACTCATAACTCCCATTATTTGGTAAATAGTTCAAATCATCCAAATCAGCAAACCCGCTTAAAGAAGAAAGTTCATTTACATATTCATCTCTGAAAGGTCCGTTCACAGCAGACATCTCTCTAACAGAATAAATATCATTTCCGTCTCTTTCTTCTTTAGAACCGCCCATCAAAACCAATCCCGCGCCATTATAAACAAAATATCTGCTGCAGCTTTCATCATATATTTCTCCGCTTACAAATTTCTTAAACCCTTGATTAGAACTCGCTTCTGAATAATTCTCATGTTTAATAAGAGAATCCCAAGCATCTTCCAAACTCTCATCACTGCAATTTGCAGGAATCTTTAGATTAATCCCAGAAACAATACCATAGGAATTATATAATTCGTTAACCTCCAAATCGCTTAATGCCCTATTCCACATTTTAACTTCGTCTATAAAACCATTAGCGCCGTATCTTTCCATAGTTCCATTTGTATTCGCAATTCCAATTCTCCAGTTTCCAGAATATTCTCTAGCTCCAGAAGTCTGTGCAATATTTCTTCTACCTTCAAGTTTTCCATTAACATAAATTTTAACTTCCTTATTAGCTCTATCAACAATTCCAGTCACTAAATAATATTTTCCAGGCTCAAATTTTGTGCCAAACACAGAAGCTTCATATCCAGCGCCCCCCTCATAATGCGTCATTACAAATCCATTATTAGCCCCTTGTCTTTTGTATTTAAGCCCGATAATGTGCAAAGTGTTTTCTCCCTGCATCAATCCATTATCTGCCTTTGAGATAATAGTCTGCGTTTCTCCGCTTGTTAAAGGCTTATACCACGCAGAAATACTATAACTTCCTTTTTCCAGTAAATTAATATTGGAGGCTTTTCCTACTTCTATATAATCTTCTCCTGTAAATCTTCCCCCATTGCCAAACTGCCCTTGTTCCAGCCTAGCTCCATAGATAATCCCACTGCTTTCTCCACCTTGTAAATCAGCCAAAGCATCGCTGGCATAAATATTATCTAAAACTTCTTCAACTTCAACATTTGCATAAAGCTCTTCTGCATAAGAGCTAATTACAGCAAAAGAATTATCAGTAATTCCCACCCTCTCAACTTTCGTTGCAAAATCAGAAGAAACATAAGAATCTGAAAATTCCTGCAAAGACACAGACTTCACAGTTAAGTTTCTATTAGAATTCTTTCCTGCAATAATATCAAAGCTTTCTCCTCCTTGCTCTTCAAAAGTCAATGTTGCTTCATTTGTCCCTAAAGATATTTCAGACAAGGGGATTCTCAATCCAGAATCAGTATAAATCTTTCCAAATGTTCCTGTTCCTTGTCCATTAACAGAAGAAACATTTAACAAAAATCCAGTGTTTCCAGCTAAGACACTCTCAACTCCAACTCTTACATTAC
>CAZWLX010000082.1:2756-3147 GCA_964634845.1 Candidatus Woesearchaeota archaeon
CTTTTAACGGCTTCTGCGAAATATCATGAGGATATAGTTATTTCTTTTGCGTTTAAAAGATAGCTTTCTCCATAAGTCTCATTTCCCACAGAAACAAAAAATCTTTTCTTTGATATCTCTCCAACACCATGCAATTCAAAAGCAAAATCCTTACCAACTACATCTCCAGACGAAGCCCAAACAATACTGCCAGCCGCTTTTCTAAAAATCTCTCCATTTGCATAAGAATTAGTTCCACTAACTCCCCATACAAAATTATTTCCATCGCTACCAGCTATATTTGTTCCATTAACAACAAGGGCATATTTCTCTCCAATGTTCAAAGAAACCAAAGGAATATTAATATCAATCCATGCAAGTGTATTAACACCCAAACTATCTATGTCTATTT
>CAZWLX010000083.1:0-3119 GCA_964634845.1 Candidatus Woesearchaeota archaeon
GACGAAGAGAGCAGTAGGTCGCAGGTTCAAATCCTGTCAGGGCCGTTGGATTTGAACATATAGAGATTAGGAAAATCTCTAACCTTCGCTTCTCACGAAGCTTCAGGAATCCTGTCAGGGCCGTTGGATTTTTTGAGGAAATCTTGACAAAAGCGCGGGATGGGATTCGGACCCATGAATACTCGGGCTGCAGCCGAGCGCGTTAACCACTTCGCCACCCACGCGTTTTAATACGACTTTTAGATAACTTATAAAGGTTGTTGTGAGTTAAATTAGAGAAGAAGACATAAATTCTTAAATACTTCTTTGAATAATGTTTTTTATGAGATTTGGAAGATTAGATCTTGCATGGCTTGTTGTTTATTCTGCTCTTGCTTTTGGAAGTGGAGAAGTTAGTGCAAAATCAGGAGAAAGAGGAGACACGGGTTTTTCTGAGAATGTTCCTGTTATGAAAAATCGTTCTTTAAGATACTTTGATGTTTCTGTTTTGGTTGGAGTATTTTTAGGAACTGCTGTCTCTTGCTGGTTTAAACCTGCCAGAAGAATAAGCGATTATGTTGCTAATCGGTTTAGAGATGCTGTTGTTTATGGGGATAATTCTGCTTTTTCTTCTGAAGAAAGAGAAATTTATAGTAATTTGTCAGATTAAATACATTTATAAGCCCAAAAAACAAAGGATTTTCATAAAATAGGGAGGAAATTATGGCTACACAAGGATATTGCGTGAAGTGTAAGGCAAAAGTTGATATTAAGAATCCTGTTGAAAGCAAGACAAAGAAAGGCACAAAGATAGCAAAGGGAAAGTGTCCTAATTGTGGAACAACTGTTTGCCGAATGGGCGGAATTCAGAAGTAAAAAGAGTTTTTATTTTTTTATCTTGTTCTTTGTGGTATGTTTTAATTTTCAGAAAGGTTTTAAATAGTATTTTGTAGTGGGTAATTGATGAAAGAGATAATGAACTGGGATATTTACGAAATAACTTCTAAAGGAGAATCTTTACAAAGAGTTATGTTTCGGGGAAGAATAAGGAGGTTTGGTCTTGTTGAGGGGTTTAATGTCTTAGTTGAAAATGTTGCGGAAGATGAAAAGGAAAATGCAGTGAGATTTGCTGTTTTAAATAAGGAAGACGCTGAAAGAGTTAAAAGTTTCATTAAAAAAATATTTCCCGCAGCTAGTGTTTCCAAGGTACTAGAAGGAGTTAAGAATCCTGTTCTTTCTAAGTTAAAAGTTAACAAGGAAGAGAGATATAATATAGACTAAAATGGTAGAGATAATGAAGAAAGTTTATCAAGAGTATTTTGAAGCAATAGTTAATGGAGAAAAGACTTTTGAAGTGAGAATTGAAGATGATTGTCATTTTGAGGAAGGAGATGTTTTGATTTTGAAAGAGATTGATGAGAATAGGGAGTTTACAGGAAGGGAAATAAGGAGGAAGATTGGATTTATATTTAGAACTAAAGATGGAGCAGATTATTGGGATAAAGAAGATATAGATAAATATGGATTTACTGTTTTGAGTTTAAGGGATTTAAAATCTGAGAAGGGGAAAAATTAAAATGTTCATTGTTAAAAAGAAAATTGGGAATAAAGAGTATTATTATTTGAGGAGTTCAGAAAGAAAGAATGGGAAAGTTATTGCGAAAACTGTTGCTTATTTGGGAAAGACAAAAAAAGAAGCTGAAATTAAAGCAAGAGAGATTGAAAAAATTGAAAAAGAGAAAGAATTAGGAAAATTATTAAAGCCAAGAGTTGAGAAGATAAAGAAAGAAGATGGGAATGGAGAAATTATGAGGGAAGAAAAAATTAGAGGACAGATAAATAGTATTGAAATAGGAATTGAAGAGCTTGGAAAATTTTGTAAAGCAAAGGGATTTGTTTATCCTAGTGGAGAGATTTACGGAGGATTATCTGGATTTTGGGATTATGGAGTTTTAGGAGCTGCTTTAAAAAACAATATTAAAAATGAATGGAGAAAGTTTTTTGTTCAAGAGAGAGAAGATATCGTTGAAATTGATGGGGCTATAATTACTAATCCAAAAGTTTGGAAAGCTTCGGGGCATGTTGATAGTTTTGTTGATTTTATTGTTATTAATAAAAAGACAAAAGAAAAATTTAAAGTTGATAGACATGAGCTTTCTAAATATGAAGGAAAAGCTGATTTTGAAATTAAAGGAGAATTTAATCCTATGTTTGTTACTGATGTTGGACCGATTAGAGAAGATTCCTTGAGAAGTTATTTAAGGCCTGAAACAGCGCAGTTGATTTTTGCTGATTTTAAGCAAGTTTGGGAAAATGCAAGATTAAGATTGCCTTGCGGAATTGCACAAATAGGCAAGGCATTTAGAAATGAAATAAGCCCAAGAGAATTTATTTTTAGAAACAGAGAATTTGAGCAAATGGAAATTGAGTATTTTGTTGAGCCAGAAGAGAAATGCCCTTATATGGAAGAGATTAAGAAAATAGAATTAGAGATTTATAATGAAGAAATGCAGAAAAAAGGAGAAGAAAAAGGAAAGAAAATGAATCTTTATAGTGCTTGGAAATCTGGAATTATCAAAACAGATTGGCATGCTTATTTTATCGGAAAGAGTTTTGAGTGGTTTATTTCTTTAGGAGCTGATAAAGAAAAATTTAGAGTAAGGCAACATGTTTCTGATGAGAAGAGCCATTATTCTAAGGATACATGGGATTTGGAATTTAAGTTTCCAATGGGATGGAGAGAGCTACAAGGATTTGCAAATAGAACTGATTTTGATTTAAGGCAACATGAAAAATTAAGCGGGAAGAGCATGGAAGTTGTTGATGCAAGGCATGGGAAAATTGTTCCTCATGTTGTTTGTGAGCCAAGTCTCGGAGTTGAAAGAGCTTTTTTAGTGTTTATGTTAAGTGCTTATGAGTATGATAAAGAAAGAGAAAATATTGTTTTGCATTTGAATCCAAAACTTTCTTCAATAAAGGCGGCTGTTTTTCCAATTGTTAGAAATGATGAAAAAACTGTGAAATTAGCAAGAAAAGTTTTTGATTTAATAAGAAAAGACTGGAAAGTTAATTATGATGAATCTGGAAGTGTTGGAAAAAGATATTCAAGGAATGATGAGATAGGAACTCCTTATTGCATA
>CAZWLX010000084.1:0-3106 GCA_964634845.1 Candidatus Woesearchaeota archaeon
TTAGTCTTTTGCTCTATATAAAATTAAATCAGGCCAAATTTGTCCTTCTCTTGCCAGGTCATATGTATCAAAAATGTCTGTAACTGGTTCATCTATTCTGTGGTGTCTTTCCAACCTGTAAAATCTTCCAGGTGCGCGATCGTCTTCTGTCATTCCTTTTCTAGCATGGACATGATCTTCCCATTGGGACGCGATGAAAAGCATTCTGTCACCAAATACTTCTGGCTTGTTAAAAGCTCTGGCTACTGTTGCACCAATAACATGTCTTTTTCCATGTCTGCCTCTGAATAAAGATTGTTGTATTGCTAATCCTGCTAGGACAAATTGATCCTCTAACTTGTTTAAATTTCCTGATTGAGTTGGAATTCTAATTATTTCTTCTTCAGTAGGACCATAAGGAGAAACTGTACAATTTTCTCCAAGTAATTTTCTTATTTGAGGAAGAGACAGAACTTGTCCGAATATTTCGATATCTCTTTGAGAAATTTTTCTTGTGAGCAGATATGGAGTTTCTGTTCTAGTTCCAAATGCTCTTATTTCTATCTCATTTGGGATTTTATATCCAAATCCTGCTTTTACTATTCTTCCTCCTGTAACAACTGCCCATTTTTCTTCACCAGGTAGATTTAGCCTCATAAAACTTTGATTCGCATTAGAAACCTGTTCTACGAAGTCTGTGTATTGAGAGTGGGTCATTTCTCTATATGCCATTGGAAGAGGCAAGGCATTGAATCTAACTTTATCTATCATGAAATTAGATTTAGGAGAGGTTTTTAAGTCTTGTTGAGAGATGTTAGGATGTGGCAGTAGCAAAATTATAATGTACGATTTGGAGAAGCTACAATAGGGTATAATAATCTTTATTAAGAAAGGTTTTTGTTTTAAAATATGGCTGAAGATGGACAAGGACAAACTCTTTTTAGCGTGAATTATTATCCTGATAGAATTGAGTTTGTTATTGGAGAAGGTGAGAGTAAAAAGAGGGTTAAATTTGACCCTCTTGATTTTAAGATTGTAGGAAGAGTTAGTGAAAGACAGATTTTAGATCACGCTCATAGTGAACATACTAATCCTCATGAGACAGGGGGAGGAGTAGCGGTAGTTCATGAATTAGACCAAGATGCTTTATATCTCCAAGTTGCGAAACTTGGCGGAAGATTTTTAGCATATCCCCGAGGAGGATTGAGATCTAAGTCAGGAGGTATGTTGTTTGCTTTAGCTTTAAGAGATGGAAGAGGAGGAGACGTGATTTCAGAGATAGAAAAAACAGTTAGTGAATATAATTCTTCTCTTAAAGAAGATAGCTCTGTTGTAGATGATGGAGAGAAAGTTGAAAAAAAATCAGGGTTGGAAGAAAGAGTTGATGATGGAAAAACTGTAGAAATTGGTCCTCAAAAAATACGCAGGCCTAAAGTTTATAGGGCTGGTTGGGATGGAAGCAATCTTGTGTTTGACGAATTGTATTCTGGGGGAGAAAAGTTAACTATCTGTCCTGGAGAAGGAGAGAGAATCGGGAGATTTAGTTTTTGTCCAAAGCCAGAGAAAAGAGTTTTAGATAATGAGGCGAATATTTTAGCTACTTGGAGTGGAGGCAGAAGCCATGTATTGAGCGGAACTTATTTCATGTTTCGTATTTCTGATGAGAGATTACAAGGAGCTGAATATCGTCCTGAAAAGATTGAAGAGACAAAATGATTTACTTTATTCTAAGCCTAGATGTTTTAATACAGAGGATTTTGTGAATGTTGTTAGATATAAATTAAAATTAGTATAAGGATAAATATGGTGGCGATTATCTTTTCTGTTTTTGACCAAATTGGGAGGAAGCCAGAGAATTCATATTTTAATGGATAGAGAAATTGTTTTTTGTCTGTATCTGGCCAGTCTAATAATAAATGTACAAAGTAGGCGAGTGCAAAATATAATCTGTTCTGATTAAATATTAAGTAATACAACAATGTGCAGATTAATAGTCCCAAAATAGAATGCATTAAAGGAGTTTTGAATCTTATATGATATTTTTCTTCGTACTTTAATGTGTTAATCAGCCTTTTGTATGTAAAGATTTTATTTTTTATTATGATATATAAGTGGTCTATGTCTGGGAGAATTGATGCTATGACGAAGAGCCAGAGATTGTTAAATAGTTTTCCTAAGATTAGTCCTATGATGAAGTGAAAGAGAATCATTTTATTCTAAGCCGAGATGTTTTAATACTTCAGACTTAGAGAAAGAAATAAGGTCTTCATATTTTTGTCCAACACCTAGAAAATAAATTGGGGCTTTTGTTATATATGAAACAGATAAAATTGCTCCTGCTTTTTCATCTATGTCTGCCTTTGAGAGAATGATTCCATCAATGCCTGCTGTTTGAGAGAACATTTCTGCTTGAGAAGTTGCGTCATTTCCTGTTATAGATTCTCCAACAAATATTTTGAGATTAGGTTTGCTAATTCTGACTATTTTTTCCATTTCTTTCATTAGATTTGTTTTTGTGTACATTCTTCCTGCAGTATCTATGAGGACACAATCAATTTTATTTTTTTTTGCATAAGAAATTGCATCAAATGCAACTGAAGCAGGGTCAGAGCCATAATCTGATTTTACTATTGGGACAGAGAGTTTGGAAGCATGAGTTTCTAATTGTTCTATTGATGCTGCTCTAAATGTGTCTGCTGCTGCTAAAACACAGGAAATTTTATTTTTTTTGAGGAGATGAGCTAGTTTTGCAATGCTTGTTGTTTTTCCAGAGCCATTAATTCCGAAGAAGAGAATTACATAGGGTTTTGAAAGATGTTTTTTTATTTTTTCGATAAGATTTGGAGGCTCTATTAATATAGAAGAGATTGCTGATTTTAGAGAATTTAGAATTGTTTTGTCTAAGTTATTTATTTCTGATTTTTTTATTGAGACTCCTACAAAGTCTTTACTTAATTCTTCACGAATTTTATCTACAACAGATAGAGAAACATTATTTTCTAAAAGCGTGAGCTCTAAGTCTTGGAAGATTTCATCAAATTGGTCCTGTTTTATAACTGATGTTGTAAGTGCTTTTTTTTTTTTTTATAAAAAACCAAATGATTCTTTAGGAGAGATAGATTCTTCT
>CAZWLX010000085.1:0-3072 GCA_964634845.1 Candidatus Woesearchaeota archaeon
TCTGCCTTAGTCCCAAGCCTCTTAGAGAAAGGATGCAATGTAACTGTCTATGACTTGTTTTTATACGGAGACACCCTTCCAGAACATAAAAATCTAAAGAAAATAAAAGGAGATATCAGAAATAAAGAAACTCTCATAAATGCAGCAAAAGGCTCTGATGCATTCATACATCTGGCTTGCATATCAAATGACCCTAGTTTTGATTTAGATCCTGAATTAGGAAAATCAATAAATTATGACGCATTCCCAAACATTATAGAAGCTGTGAAAAAATCAGGAGCAAAAAGACTCATTATAGCAAGCTCAACAAGCCAGTATGGAGTAAAGCCCTTAGATGTTCAAGTAACAGAAGAAACTCTGGCAGAGCCTATAACAGATTATGCAAAATATAAGATAGAATGTGAAAAACTCTTATCAAGTGCAGGCTTAAAAGACATAGACTTTGTAATTGTCAGGCCTGCCACAATATGTGGATATGCTCCCAGACTTAGACTAGACCTCTCTGTCAATATCTTGACGATAAACGCATTAGTAAACAAAAAGATAAAAATATTTGGAGGAGAGCAGCTTAGGCCAAACATAAATATAAAAGACATGGTAAGAGTTTATGAAACTCTTTTAACAGCTCCAAGCGAGAAAATCAACAAGCAGGCATTTAACGCAGGATTACAAAATCTTTCCATAAGAGAGATAGCAGAATTAGTAAAAAAAATCTTAAATGATCCAGAAATAAAGTTTGAAGTAACTCCAAACGATGATAAAAGGTCTTATCATGTTAATTCTGAAAAAATAAAAAATGTCCTCGGATTTGAATTCAAATACAATGTAGAAGACGCAATAAAAAGCATTAAAGAAGCTTATGAACAGGGAAAGATAAAAGACGGATTAAACAATCCATTATATCACAATATAAAACAAATGCAATTACTAAACTTAAAATAAAATGCTAAATGATAAATCAGTTTTATTATCTTTATGGTATAAAGTATTAAAAACAAGACTTTTGGAAGAAAAAATAATAGAACTTTATCCTGAAAAAGAAATGCGCTGTCCTGTTCATCTTTCTATTGGTCAGGAAGGTATTGCAGCAGGAGTTTGTCAGGCTTTATCTGATGAAGACATGGTTTTTAGCGGACACAGGGCGCATGCACATTACATCTCCAAAAATGGAGACATAAAAGCAATGTTGGCAGAAATTTATGGCAAACAAACAGGATGTTGCGGAGGCAGGGGAGGAAGTATGCATTTAATAGACAAAAAAGTAAACTTTGTTGCTTCTACTCCGATAGTCGGAAGCACAATTCCCATAGCTGCAGGAGCTGCTTTTTCTTCAAAATTCAATAAAAAAGAAAATATTGTTGTCTTGTTCATTGGAGAAGCAGCAGTAGAAGAAGGTATTTTTCACGAAACAATGAACTTTGCATCTTTAAAAAAACTGCCCTTGTTAGTGATATGCGAGAATAATCTTTATTCTGTTTACACTCCTTTAAAAGACAGACAACCAGATAGAGAGATTTACAAAATAGCACAAGCTCACGGAATAGAATCTTTCAAAGCAGATGGAAATAATCCCTTAGAAGTTTATGAATCTGTAAAAAAAGCAAAATCTTTAATCAAATCTGGAAATGGTCCTTTTTTCATAGAATTTTCAACATATAGATGGAGAGAGCATTGCGGTATAAATTATGATAATAATATTGGTTACAGAACAGAAGCAGAATTTCAAGAATGGAAACAAAAAGATCCTGTTGAGAAATTAAAGAAAGATATTTTGTCTTCAAATTTAGCAAGTATAGATGAACTACAGAAAATCCAAAACAAAATAAAACAGGAAATACAAGAAGCAGTAGATTTTGCAAAGCAAAGTCCTTTTCCAGACCCTAAAACAATTTCAGATAACATTTATTCAAAATGACAGAAAGAGTTCTAACATACGCAGAAGCAATAAGAGAAGCATTAGACATTTCTCTGCAAAAACATTCAAACGCATTCATAATTGGAGAAGGAGTTCCAGACCCCGGAGCTATTTTTGGCAGTACAAAAGGATTAAAAGAAAAATATCCAGAAAGAGTCTTAGACATGCCTCTCTCTGAAAACGGACTTACAGGAATGTGCATTGGCTCTGCAATAACAGGTCTTCGCCCAATAATGACTCATCAAAGAGTAGATTTTGCCTTGTATTCTCTTGACCAGATAATAAATAACGCTGCTAAATGGCATTACATGTTTAACGGTTTGTTTTCAGTTCCAATTGTAATAAGAATGGTAATTGGAAGAGGATGGGGACAAGGCCCCCAACATTCTCAAAATCTTCAAGCTTTGTTCTCTCATATTCCAGGATTAAAAGTAGTTATGCCGACAACTCCTTATGATGCAAAAGGGCTTCTTATCTCTGCAATAGAAGACAATAATCCAGTCATATTCTTAGAACACAGATGGCTTCACAATATAAAAGGCAATGTTCCAGAAGGATATTACAATGTTCCAATTGGCTCTAGCAAAATAATCAAGCAAGGAAAAGATATAACTCTTGCCTGCACTTCCTATATGTCTCTAGAAGCTCTAAAAGCCTCTGAAATGCTTTCTAAATTAAATATCTCTCCAGAAATAATTGACATAAGGACTTTAAGCCCTTTAAATTATGATGAAATAATAAACTCTGTCAAAAAAACAGGACATTTAATTGTCTGTGATTTAGGAAATAAAAACTCTGGATTTGCTTCAGAAGTTATAACAAGAGTAGCAGAATCAGCATTCCAAGATTTAAAATCAAGCCCAAAAAGAATAACTTCTCCTGATTTTCCTGTCCCAACAAGCCCTGCACTTGCAAATCACTATTATCCTCTGTCAACAGACATTGCAAAAGCTGTTCTAGAAAAATTAAAAAAACCAAAAGAAGACTTTGACTATTTAGATAAAATATCAAAAGAAAGGTTTAAAGATGTCCTGCTAGACCTGCCAGACCCAAACTTCACAGGACCATTTTGAGATGAAAAGAAAGATAAAAAAAGCAATTAAGAGAAATTTCCCTAAGAAAATTATAGATATCTTTAGAAGAATAATCAGTTTCTC
>CAZWLX010000086.1:0-3048 GCA_964634845.1 Candidatus Woesearchaeota archaeon
TCATTTCCCCGCCCCCTTCATATGCAACTCATGCATCCTCTTTAAAAAAGCAACTCTGTCTTCCATCTTTATCAAGTCAGAACGCCCCTGCATCATTAAATTCAATCCAAAAGGAGAAACAATCGCTGTCTTTTTATCAACAAATTTAACTTTTCCATTTTCAATCCATTGCAAAACTTTTTTAGCAGAATCAAAGTCCATCAAATCCTGCAAAACCTCTCTTCTTGCTTCGCGAAGAATAGGAAACTCATTACTTATCTTCTTTACTGCAGTATACAAAAATCCAGAATGCATTTGCTGTTTTCCAACACTCTTGCTCCTTCCTTTATAGCTTCTCAATATCATCAATGAGCGAGCAGCACAATGTCTAAATCTTCTTTTCAATATCTCTGTTTTTTCTATAGCTTCTTTTAAAATTTCATTCAAGTTCGTTGATTTCACATACTCCAAAATTTTATCTAAATCAAGTTTTTCTCCAGCAATATAAAAACCATTATCTCCAACTCCTATTTCAACATCTCTCATTCTATGCCTCGCAGCAGCAAAAGCATAAGCTCTGGCCAAAGCATCATTAACTCTCCTTCCATAAAGCGTATGAAACAACAAATATTCTTTTTCTTCCTTAAACTTCTCAATCAATATCTCTTTATCATTTGGAATAAACAAAAACCTTTCCTGCTCAACAAAATAATTATAAATCTCTTCTGCAATATCTTCTCTGCAATAAATATGCTCTTTAATAAATTTCACACACTCTTTCTTATCTTCAATTCTTTCTTTAATAAGTCCTCTAAATCTTCCAATCTCAAGTCCAAGTTCAAAACTTAAAGGCAGCATCTCTGAAAACCAACTCGGTATTGTCACTTTTCTTCTCACATCTGCAACAACATAAGCTTTCATTCCTCTTGAGAAATTAAACTGGTATTTCGCTCCTCCTAAAACAAAAACATCTCCTTTTTTCAGCTTCTCCAAAAATGCCTCATCAATCTTTCCAACACTCTGCCCTTTTTTCTCTCCGCTTGAAACAACAACTTCAATAAATCCTTCTTCAGGAATAGTTCCAATATTCGTCATATACATCACTCTTGCCAATTTTCCTTTCTTTCCAATTTTCCTCTCTTTTTCATCATACCATATCTTTCCATAAACATATCTATGTTCTAATGCGTAATCTCCTGCCAAATAACTAACAACATCAAAAAAATCATTCTTGCTCAAGTCAGAATAACAATAGCTCTTTCTGATAACTTTTAACATATCGTCAACATCCCAAATCTTTGAAATAGCCATTCCATAAATCTGTTGAGCTAAAACATCCAAGGCATTCTTAGGAATCTCTGCTTTGTCAATCTTCTTCTCAATCATCGCTTTCATCATAACTCCACATTCAACTAAATCATCTCTATCTAAAACAATAAATTCTCCTTTAGGATTTTCATGTAATTTATGCCCTGCTCTTCCAATTCGCTGCAAAGCCCTTGAAGCACTCTTCGGACTTTTCAATAAAACAACTAAATCAATGCTTCCGATATCTATTCCAAGTTCAAGTGAAGTCGAGCTAACAACAACTTTTAATTCTCCTTTTCTCAGCTTATCTTCAATTTCAAATCTCTTCTCTTTGCTCATACTAGAATGATGCGCCCCAATCCTGTCAACATATTTTTTCGGAAAATGCAAATCCAAATAATGAATAATTCTTTCAGTAGCAGCTCTCGTGTTTGTAAATATCAACGTAGTCTTGTGCTTTTCAATCAACTCATCCAAAACCCTGTACAATTCTTTCTGTCCTTCTTGGCTGTCAACTTCCAATATATTTTCTCCAGGATAATCAAGCCCAATCTCAATTTTCTTATTTAATTTAACATCAGCTATTAAACAATCTCTCTCATTTCCAACCAAGAACTTAGCGATTTCTTCAAGAGGAGAAATAGTTGCACTTAGTCCAATTCTAACAGGATCTATTAAACTGAAATCGCACAATCTTTCCAGAGTCAAACTTCGGTAAACTCCTCTTTTATTAGTCAAGGCGTGAATCTCGTCAACAATAATAAATTCTAAAGCTGCAAGTTGTTCAACTGTCTTTGTCGTAGTTAACACAATTGCCAAGCTTTCAGGAGTTGTAACAAAAATATGTGGCGCTTTCTTAGCCATTTTAGCCCTTTCGCTCTGGCTCGTATCTCCTGTTCTTAATCCAACTCTGATTTCCTGCATTTTCATGCCTTTCTTTTCAGCAAGTTCTTTAATTTCTTCTAAAGGTTTAATCAAATTAACATAAATATCATTGCTTAACGCCTTCAAAGGAGAACAATAAACAGCATATATTTTTTCCTCCAACTCATTTTTCAAGGCTAAATCAGTCAAATAATTTAAAATACCTAGAAAGGCAGTCAATGTCTTTGTCCCTCCAGTAGGAGCACTAACAAGTATGTTTTTCCTATCATAAATATTTTTAACACCATATTTCTGAGTCAGGGAAAAAGCCGCAAACTTGTCAAAGAACCACTCTCTAACTAAGGGGTTAAGAATATTTTCAACTTCTCTATCTCCATTTTCTTTAATAAACTCTATTTTTCCTTCAGGCATATTAATCTCTTCTAAAATGCCCTTTTAAATTCTTCTTAACACCCCAGAATTACTCTAAATTTTAAATTCTCTGTCTCTAAAAAGTTTTTTTAGTCTTCTCATAGAGAAAAATGCAAACCCTGTTAAAATCACCAAAACAAACATAATAACTCCAACAAATCCTTTTCTATCTCTTGTATCAATAACCGTACTTCCAGTAAGCCTACTCAATCCTTGAGAAACTTTGCTTTGTATACTTCTTTCATCAGTGACAAGAACTCCTTCAAAAGATTCTTCCCAGTCAGCTTCTCCAAAGCTTATATTATAGGCTTTCTCAGGGAGTTCTTTACTCAAGTCAATCTCGATAAATTCATTCGGTCCTATATCTAAAGAAACAGGGACAAGATAAACAATTTCCCCGGAGCTGGCATTGAGAAATGTATTTTTAACATACCTTACATTGCCGATATTAGATCGGAAGAGCAC
>CAZWLX010000087.1:0-3038 GCA_964634845.1 Candidatus Woesearchaeota archaeon
ATATTTTTATATAGTTGTTGAATCGTGTTATTGAATGAGCAAGATTAGCGCGGGGAGTCATGATTTGAATAAATGGCTTTATGGGGGATATGAGTGCGACATAATTACGGTTATTTATGGAGGTTCTGGAACAGGAAAGACGAATTTTTGTTTATTGGCTGCAGTAAGCCAAGCTAAAAAAGGAAAAAAGATTATCTTCATTGATACTGAAGGGGGATTTAGTGCTGAAAGAGTTAAGCAGATTATTGGGGATTCTGATAAAGAAGATAAAGTTTTAGAGAATATAATGCTTCTAAAAGTTACAAATTTTAAAGAGCAAAAAGAAGCTTTTAAAGAATTATTGAAAAATCTTGGAAAAGATAGTAAAGATGAAATTGGGCTTATAATTGTTGATGGAATGACGATACTTTACAGACTTGATTTTGCTGCTGCAAGAGATATTGGGGAGAAGGATATGCAAAAGATAAACTCGGAGCTTGTTGAACAGATGAAAACTCTTGCTGAAATAGCAAGGAAAAAAGAAATTCCAGTGCTTGTTACAAATCAAGTTTATAGAAATCTTAACAACGGGGAGAATAGTATGGTTGGGGGGGATATTTTGAAGTATTGGGGAAAATGTCATATTGAGCTATTGCATGAAAAAGGAAAAAGAGTTGCGATTTTAAGAAAGCATAGAAGCTTAAGAGAGTCAGAGATGACTTTCATTATTGATAATAAAGGAATTAGGAAGAGAGGTTGGATTTAGCAAGATTTAAATATCGGTATTACTGTAATACCCGATGGAAGTTAGGACTATTAAAGGTATTGGAAGAGAAAAATGGAGAAAGTTTAAGGAGCTTGCTTTTAGAAAAGAAGTTTCTATGGGAAAAATGTTTGAAATTCTAATTGAAGATTTTTCTAAGAAAAGGAATGATGTTTGGGATGAGATTTTAGATGGAGAAAAGATATTATCTGATAAAGAGGCAAAAGATTTAGAGAAAGAAGTTAAGAAATTAAGAAAGGAAAAAGGATTTAGAATATGAATTTAATTTTAGATACTAGCATTGTTATCGAGATAGAAAAAAGAAATATTGAAGTTATAAAGAAATTGAAGGAACTTAGAAAATTATATCCTTCTCCTCCCAAGATATCATTTATTAGTTATTTTGAATTTTTGTATGGCATTAGAAATAAGTCTATAAAGAATAAGGAAAAATCTCTGATTTTTTTAAATAATCTTGAAGTGTTACACACAACTAACAGAACAGCAGATATTTTAGTTTTATTAAAAGAGAAGTATGAGCTTTCATTAGCTGACTTATTTATTGCTTCACAGGTTTTGGAAGATAAGGGAATTTTAGTCACAAAAGACAAAGATTTTTCTAGTATAAGTGAAATAAGAAAAGTTTTATTGTAAGGTTTGGGAAAGATTAAATAGCTTTAATTCTTTTTGGCTCTATGAAAAAAGAGATGTTGTATTCAGAATTTGTGGATGTTTATGAAGCTTTGGCTTCTACTAGCAAGAGACTTGAGAAGGAAAGTATATTGGCTGGTTTTTTGAAGAAGTTGGCTGAAAAGGGAAAAAGTGAATGGATTTATCTTTTGAGAGGAAGAGTTGTGCCTGATTATGATCCAAGGGAATTTGGCATTTCAGGACAGTTGACAATAAAGGCGATAGCTAAAAGTTTAGGTGTTAAAACTGAAAAAGTAGTTGAGAAGTTTAGAAAAATTGGAGATTTGGGAGAAATAGCTGAAAAATTTGTTGGAAAGAAGAGTCAAGGAACTTTGTTTTTTGAGAAATTGAGTGTTGAGAAGGTATTTTCTAATTTGAGAAAAGTAATGGATATAGAAGGCAAGGGAACTGTTGACAAAAAGATGATTTTACTTTCAGAGTTATTGGGGCAAGCCACAGGGAAAGAAGCGAAATATATTGTGAGAACTTTGTTAAACGATTTAAGAGTTGGAGTCGCTGATGGGACATTGAGAGATGCTATTGCTCTTGCTTTTTTTGAAGATGAAAAAAAAGAAATAGCCTTAAAAATTGAAGAAGCTTTTGATATGGCAAATGATTTTGCTCTTGTTTTTGATTCTGCGAGAAAAGGAAAATCAGTTTTGAGCAAAATAGAAATTATCCCCGGAAGACCAATGAATGTTATGCTTCCTGTCAAGGTTACTGAGATTTCCGAAGCATTTAGAATTGTTGGAAAGCCTGCAGCTATAGAACATAAATATGATGGATTTAGAATTGTGATTTCGAAATCAGAGAGTGGCGAGATAAAATTGTTTACGAGGAAATTAGAAGATGTTACTAAACAATTTCCGGATGTTGTTTCTGTTGTTAAAGAAAGAGTTAAAGCAAATAGTTTTATTTTGGATGCAGAAACTGTTGGATATGATTCAAATACAGGGAAATATATGCCCTTTGAAGCAATAAGTCAGAGAATAAGGAGAAAATATGATATTGATAAATTGATTAAAAAATTACCTGTCGAAGTTAATATCTTTGATGTTGTCTATTATAATGGAAAGGGAGTTTTATTAGAACCTTTTGAGAATAGGAGAAGAATCATAGAGAAAATTGTTAAGTCTCAAGACAAAAAAATAAGAGCGGCTGAGCAAATTGTTACTGATTCAGAAGAGGAAGCAGAAGAATTCTATAAAAACGCATTAAAGATTGGAGAAGAAGGAGTAATGTTCAAGAAACTTGATGCTCCTTACAGACAAGGAAGAAGAGTTGGATATATTGTTAAGATGAAGCCAGAAGCTAAAGATTTGGATTTGGTTATTGTTGGAGCTGAATATGGAAGTGGAAAAAGAGGAGGGCTTTTAACAAGTTATATCGTTGCTGTCAGGGATGGAGAAAATGGAAAAGAAGAATTTTTAGAAATTGGAAAAGTTTCTTCTGGATTGAAAGAACTTGATAATGATGAAGGAGATGTAACCTATAAAGAGATGGATTCTTTACTTAGACCTTTAATTATTGAAGAGAAAGGGAGAGTTGTTAAAGTCAAGCCGAAGATTGTTGTTTCTGTTGTTTATCAGAATATTCAGAAAAGTCC
>CAZWLX010000088.1:0-3035 GCA_964634845.1 Candidatus Woesearchaeota archaeon
ACAACCACTATAAAATCAATAACTTTGTGCTCAGAAAAACAATAAAAAAAAAAAAAAAAAAAAATAAGCGCTTTTAAAAAGTTATTTAAAAACTTCTATGCCAAGATCAGACATCTCAGACTTAACATGCTCTTCATGACGAAGTGCTCCTCTTCCTAGTATATAAGGACTCTGAACACCAGTCATAATAGTAATAACTCTAACCTTATTGGCGAATTCTTTGTTAATTCTTGCTCCAATAATAACCTGTGCATCTGGACTTATATTCTCAGTAACCAATTCACCAACTCCTGAGAATTCTTCAAGTTTAAAGTCTGGACCGCAAGTAATATGTATTAAAGCTCCTGTCGCACCTTTATAATCAACATCCAGCAGAGGGTGGGTCAGAGCTTGTCTAACTGCTTCATCAACTCTGGCAGTAGTGTCGCTTTCCCCAACACCAATAACTGCAACATCTCCATTCTTCATAATTGCAGAAACATCAGCATAATCTAAGTTAATCAGTGATGGCAAAGTAATAGTTTCCACTATACCTTTAATCATTGTACTTAGTAGCTCATTAGCAACTGCAAATGCTTGTTCCATAGGAAGGTTTCCAGCAATATCAACAAGTCTGTTATTATCAATAATAATTGCCGTATCAACAACTTCTGTTAACTCCTGCAATCCAAATTCAGCTTTGTCTTGCCTTGCTTTCTCGCATTCAAAAGGCATTGTGCAAACTGCGATTACAATAGACCCAGCCTCTTTAGCTAACTGAGCAATAACCGGCGCACTGCCTGTTCCTGTTCCTCCTCCAAGTCCAGCTATAACAAACACCATATCTGCGTTTCCTGTAGCCCTCTTTAGTTCTGTTAGAGATTCTTTAGCAGCTTCTCTTCCAACACTCGGCTTTCCTCCGGCTCCCAATCCTCTTGTCAACTCTTTTCCAATAAGAACTTTCTCATCAGCTTTAGTGATACTAAGGTGTAAAGCATCGGTATTGACCGCGTAAATAGTAGCTCCATTAATACCTTTATTAAAAAGCCATGTTACAGCATTACCTCCTGCGCCTCCAGCACCAAAGACCTTTATATTCGCCTTTCCGGCTTTCAGCTCATCAAAGTTAATACTATGCGTCTCAACATTTCGTATAGCCTCTTTCGCAAAATCTAAAACCATATATCCTCTTTTCCGTCCTCCTTTCAGCTATTAAACAAACCATCCATAGAAAATTTAATAAATCCCTATTTAAATATTTGACTATACTGAAAGATACGCTTATTCTCAGTCTTTAATAAAGCTTTTACCAACCAAAATAGGAAATAAAATAGTTGCGTCCCCAAAAATCTTAACTTCTTTGCAGTCTTTTTTTAACTTTCCCCAACTTTTTGCCTCCTCAGGCAAAGCCCCAGAATCACTCCCGTTATATTCTTGCTCTGTATTAACATAGACAGCATAATCCGCTCCATTTCTTAACATATTCGCATTCAAAATAGAATGTTTCACAACTCCTGCTCCTAAAATTATCACTCCTGATTTCTTCAGTCCAATTGTCAAATCATTAAATTTTTTTAAATCAGAAACAGAGTCTATCTTAAAATCTTCATGTTTAAACTTGAAAAAATAAATATTATCTCCTAAAGCTCCATCAAACAAAGCAGGACAATAAACAGGAATTTTATTTTTCCATGCCCAATAATAAATACTTTTCTTATCTCCTATCTTCTCTCCTAATCTCCAAATTAACTCTGTTCCTGTAATTTCTCTTTTGCTTTTTTCTTGTTCATTCCAAACTTCTTCTAAAATCTCTTGCATAAACTTTTCAAACTTTATATACAGCTTATTTCCAACAAAGATATTTCCAATCCTGTTTATTCCTTCTTCTCTTAACTCACTCCCAGAAGCTTTAAAACCTGATGACCAAATTCTAATAGGGGCATCAGGATCAGATAAATCCATTTTCTCTGAGTCTCCAAGAACAAAATCCCCAAAACATTTTATAATATCTTCTTCAATTCCTCCCGCAGTTGTAACTAAACAATCAACTTTTTTATTCTCAACTAAAAACCGGATAATATCCCTATTTCCGCTACTCACCATATTGCTGGTATATCCTAAAAATATAAATGCTTTATCATCAATCATACTGTTTACAATCTCTATTCCTCTGCCCAAATTACTTGCCTGAAATCCCATTCCATTATATGAATCAATTATTCTCTCCCAATTTACTCCATTAGCAAAATCATATCCTTCTATGCTCTTTCCTCTCATTTCTTCTGCATCATCATTACTATTAAAAAGCAAATTCTTTCTTGCCATTTCTTCTCTTTGGAGATTTGTTAATTTCTTAGATTTATCTTTCATATTAAAACCGATGTTAGAACTAACTACCGAGTCACAAAGAATTCTTCTTACGAATATGCCCGAACACAATTATACATAAAATCAAAACAAAAACAAGCTTTTTAAATCTTCACATCTGGTGAACGAGAAGGATCAAAATACTTAAATCTTATCCATAATCTCTGATTTTAAACCTAACTCTTTGCAAAATACAGCAAATCTTCTCGCATCTTCAGTTGTTCCGGCAACTCCTGCTCCATAATGCATTGGAATACATAAGTCAGGACTAATTAAATTAGCAACTTCAGCAGCTTCCTCTGCATTCATAACATATTTTCCACTCACAGGTAATAAAGCAATAAAATTTTTATCATGTTTTCCATATCCTGTCAAATTTTTCATCTCCGGAATTCTATCAGTATCTCCTGCATGATAAATGACAACATCTTCCAGCTTTAGCAAATATCCAATCCATCCTTCTTTTTTAGGATGAAAATCCTTGTCAACATTATAGGCAGGAAAAGCCTCAATCCTAACATTACCTATCTCTAACTCGTCACCAACCTCAATAATCTGCATGTTCACATCTTCAACCTTGGCAATCTTGCTCTGAGCATCAGCAGGAATCACAACAATAGTTCCTTTCTTGCTTAAAACCTGTATATCTTTCACACTGCAATGATCATAATGATTAAAAAAAAAAAAAA
>CAZWLX010000089.1:0-2933 GCA_964634845.1 Candidatus Woesearchaeota archaeon
CTGGATAAAAATGAAGGAAGTGTTGAAATACTTGCAGATGTTTTGAGAAGAAGATTTGCTAATATTGACCAGAGACAGAGTAATTTAAATCAGGTTAAAATGTTAGCTTCTAGAAGAGTTACACAGAATGAAAGTGGCGATTATGTTGTAAGACTTCAATTTAAAAGAGAATTGTTTAGAATGCAAAGAAAAGGGCAGGAAGGATTAGTTGGAATTGTTCAGACTCATGCTGTATACAATGATGCCTTAAAACCTCTTGTTGAGGCAGTTTTACAATTAGAGAAGAAAACTACTTAAAAATTTCTCCGTTTTCTTTCTGCCAGAAGAATAAATCAAGTTCGTCTGCCGGGATGTTAAGATTTTTAGAATGATTAAGGTATGTAGATTCAATTTGTAAATAGTGTTTGTTAGAAGTTATTTTATCTTCGTTCATTAAGTTATTAAGTTTAAGATTTTTTATTATGTGTCTATCAAGAATTGCTATTTGGTTTTGAGAAAGACCTATATTTCTTAGGAAATGAGAAGATTCTTTTAATCCGTATCCGTTTACTATTTCTGATATTTTATTTCTTAAATCAATGACTGATAATGAGCTGTCTTGTAAAAGAGGTTTTATTTGTTTAAAGATTTTTGGGGCGTTGAAAACGCGGAGAGCTTTTGTGTGATGGAATCTTGTCTTGGATTTTAAGATGTTTGAGATGTTTTCAATTGTCCATTCATTTTCTCTTAGTGCAGACAGAGATTCAACAGCTTCCCAGCATTTTTGTGCTTTGCTTTGAGGAGTTAACAGACAAAATAGAAATTCTTGGTATATTTGATTTTCATTTAATAATTGAAATTGTTTTAATCTTACTTGGATTTCTTTTTGTTTTGATTGGAATTCTTCTCTTGGAAATTGCATTAATTAGCTAGAAAAAAGGAATATTTAGGGATTGTGGTTTTTGTATTAATGACAAATAAATTAAGGAGAGTAGCATTCTCTATCATCCGGTAATGGGATTTCAGTTTCAATTTCATAAACAACATCGTCTCCTTTTTCATATACTCTTACATTTTCTGTTTCAGTGATTGGTTTTGACGCACAACCCATGTTTACAGCAACTGCTGCTGTTAAGATTAGTGCTAATCCTTTAATTTTGTTTGTTCTTTCCATATAAATTCAAATTAAATTTAGATATTTAAGCTTTGTGATTACTTGTCAGTGCTAAAATAGAGATAGGTTTATTGGCTGAGTTTAAACCAATGGAAAACTTTAAATATGTGTTATCACATAATTATTTATGGCAAATATGACTTTAGCGATTCCTGATGAATTAATGGAGAAAATGAAAAAGTTTAGAGAAATAAGGTGGAGCGAGATAGCAAGGCAGGCTATAGAAAATAAAGTTGAGATATTTGAGAGAATGAATAAAATTGCCGACAAAAGCAAGCTTACTAGTAAGGATGTAATTGAAATTTCCAAGATTATAAATACTAATGTAGCTAAGAAGTTAAAATTACGATGAAAATCGTAATCGATACTAATATTTTAATTTCTGCTTTGACTAAAGATTCCATTTCTAGGGAGATAATTGCTCTTTCAGGAAAAGAATTTTATTATCCAGAGGTTTCTTTAAAAGAAATTAATAAACATGAGAGTTTAATCTTGGAAAAGACAGGGATGGATGATGGGCAGTTTAATAGTTTATTTGATGAATTAATGAAATTTGTGAAGAATATTTCTGATGAGGAAGTTAATGGAAATTTACAAGAAGCCAATAAAATCATTGGCGAAATAGATTCTGATGATGTTGTTTTTATTGCCTCTGCTTTGAGTTTGGGAGGAGATTGTTTTATTTGGAGCGATGATAACCACTTTCAGAAACAAAATAGAATTAAGATTTATACTACTAAAGAAATGATTAGTGAGTTGTTTGGAAGTTATTGAATTTTTTGTGTAATGGAAATATTTATAAATATGTAAGTACGTGTAAGAACATGGCTAGAGACAATAAACGTATGAGGAAGATAAGAAGGAAACGAATTGAATCTACTAAGAGGCAGATTGAGAAGCATGAACAAAAGATTGAGAAAGAAAAAGGCAGAAAAGATACAACTAAAGATTATTGGAGAAAGGAGATTGATGAGACTTTTTCAAAACAAATAGATAAAGATGAGGAGTATTTGGAGAAGAAATGATGGAAATTCAAGTAAAAAGGACTGTTAAGGCTGGAAATTCTTCTGCTGTTGTCTTGCCTAGAGCTTGGCTTAATAAAGAAGTTAGAGTTGAGCTTGTGAAGAAAACTCCAGAGAGAATCTTATCTGATACTATAGATATTTTGAAGGAGCATATAGATATTGGGGAGATAATTGGTGTTTATTTAGTAGGAAGTTATGCTAGAGAAGAGCAAACAAACGAGAGTGATATAGATATTTTAGTTGTGACAAATAACGTTGATAAGGAAATGATTTCTGAAGGAGTGTATAATATTTTAATTGTTTCTAATGAATTATTGGAGCAGAAGTTGAGAGAGGATTTATTGCCTATTGGAGCAATGTTAAGGGAAGCAAAGCCTCTACTGAATTCATATTATCTTAGTTCATTAGAAGTTAAAGTGACTAAGAGAAATGCTAAATGGTATATTGAGAGTACAGAAGACAAATTGAGAGTTGTAAAAGATGTTTTAAATAAAATGAAAAAGAGTAGAAGAAAATATATTGATGATAGAGTTATTTACACTCTGGTTTTGAGGATAAGGACATTGTATATAATTGAGAAATTGATAAAAGAAAAATATTATTCAAAAGAGGAGTTTGTTAAATTGATAAGAAAAATCTCTGGAAACAATAAAGTTTATGATGGATATGTAAGGGTTAAGAATGATATTATGGGGAAAAGAGAAGTCGGTATTGAAGAAGCTGAGAGATTGTATGAATATCTTGGAGATTATTTG
>CAZWLX010000090.1:0-2883 GCA_964634845.1 Candidatus Woesearchaeota archaeon
CTAAGGGAAAACCTTTAATACCTTTCTAAAGCTCCTATTTCTACAAAGAAAATGTTAGACAATTTATCAAAAACCCTGAGAAAAACAACAGACAAGATAGCAAACGCCATCTTTCTGGACAAAGCTCTTGTAGATTCAATAATCAAAGATTTACAACGTTCTCTTATCGAAGCAGATGTAAATGTCTCTCTTGTTCTCTCAATAACTCAAAAAATAAAACAAGCAGCTCTTGATGAAAGAATATCAGGTGTAGACAAAAAAGAGCACATAATAAAACTCCTTCACGATGAACTTATCTCAATTCTCGGAGTTTCAAAGTCAATAACTCTCTCCAAAAAAAACATTTTTATGTTTGTAGGTCTTTATGGAAATGGAAAAACAACAACAATTGGAAAAATAGCATCATATTATTCAAAAAGAGGGCACAAAGTCTGTGCTCTCGGTCTTGATGTTCATCGTCCAGCAGCTCCAGAACAATTAAAACAAATCTGTGACAAATTAAAAATTCCTGTCTTCATTGATAAAAATGAAAAATCTCCATCAAAGATTTATAACAAATTCAAATCAGAATTAAAAAACTATGAAATAGTTCTAGTAGATACTGCTGGAAGAGATGCTCTTTCCAAAGAACTTATCTCAGAGCTAAAATCCCTAAACTCTTTAATAAAACCAACAGAAACATTTCTTGTAATGTCAGCAGACATTGGTCAGGCTGCAAAAGCCCAAGCTCAAGAATTCAAAAAATCTGCAAATATTACAGGAGTAATTATAACTCGTATGGATTCAACTGCAAAAGCAGGAGGAGCCTTAACTGCTTGTTCTGAAGTCAAAGCTCCAGTAGTATTTATCGGAACAGGAGAAAAACCCCAAGATTTAGAACCATTTGCTCCAGAATCTTTTCTCTCAAGGCTTCTCGGCATGGGAGACCTACAATCTTTAATTGACAAAGTTCATTCAGCTTTATCTCCTCAACAAATTCAAGAACAGCAATCAAGATTACAACAAGGAAAACTAACAATGTCTGATTTAATTTCGCAAGTAGAAGCAATGGAATCCATGGGAGGAATAGGAAAATTAACTTCTATGATTCCTGGATTTGGAAAAGCCAAGGAAAAAATTTCTGATGAGCAGTTAGAATCACAAGAACAAAAAATAAAAAATTACAAAAATATCTATAATTCAATGACTCTTGAAGAGCGTGATAATCCTCAACTATTAGAAAAACAAACTTCTCGTATCTCCAGAATAGCTCATGGCTCTGGAACAACAACTTCTCAAGTTCGTGCCCTCCTAAAGCAATACAAACTCCTTCAGGATTTAATAAAATCCCAATCTTCTCTCTCTTCAGGAAACCTAGATCAAAAAACAATTATGAAACTCGCCAAGAAATTCGGCAAAAAAATGAAATTCTAATTCCCTTTAAAAACTTTCAGGATCCAAAAAACAAGAAGAGAAACTAAGTAGGCTCCCAAAATAAAAATTCCATAAAACAAATACATGTATTGAATGAAGTAAGAAGGAATTACAGAGAGGCTACAAGGAGTGGTATCAACAAGAGCTGGACATACAGATTGCCCCCAAGGTTCAGAAAAATCCCCAATAATTGAGAAAATAGAAATAATTGCCCCTATAATTACAAAAGCTCCCAAAACAATCAAAGATTTACCAAAAACCCCTCTCTTCTTCATTTGATTATAATTTTTCAAAGTGAACATTACTGATAAAATAATAGGCAAATAAAAAATAGAAACGATCAAACTAGAGTAAACATTAAACAAAAATCCAGAGTCATAGGAAAAATACCCTGGAACATTATGAGGTATAACTTGAGCCAAACCTATAACAATAAAATTATAAATAAAAATTAAAATAGCCGTAAGAAAGTAAATAAAAAATAACCTTTTCCATCTCATAGAATCAATAATTCCGAATAATATTTAAATATGCCGAATATACCAATCTTAAAATGACCTCTAAAATCCTCCAGCAAGGAGCAGAAGCAATCATCTCCTTAAACAGCAAAAACCAAATTGAAAAAAATAGAGTTTCCAAATCTTACCGTTTCCCTTTATTAGATAAAAAAATAAGAAAACAAAGAACAAAATCAGAAGCAAAAATTCTAATCAAAGCTTCTCAAATAATCTCTGTCCCAAAACTAATTAGCTCAACAGAAACTGATTTAGTAATTGAATACATAAAAGGCAAAAAACTATCTGAATATTTAGATAAATTAAAAAATCAAATTCAAATTGCAGAAACAATAGGAAAACAAATTGCTCTTTTGCACAATAACAACATAATCCATGGAGATTTAACAACTTCAAACATGATATATATTGAAGAAAATAAAACATTAGATAACAATTCTCCAAAGTTTAAACTCTATTTCATAGATTTCGGATTATCTTTCAATTCTCATAGACCTGAAGATTTTGCAGTTGATTTGCATTTAATTTCTCAAGCCTTAGAAGCAAAGCATTTTAAAAATTATAAATCTCTATTTAATGCAGTTTTAAAAGGATATAAGTCAATCTCTTCAAAAACAAAGGAAATTTTAAAAAGGCTAGAAAAAGTAGAATCTCGTGGCAGATACAAACAACAATACTGAAGGAAGAAAAATACTGAGAGTTTCTTATGATAGCACTTATGGATTTCATCCCTACCGTCTTGGGAAAAGAGGTTTTGAAACTCCAGAAGCATTAGCATCATACATAGCGTCCAGAGACCTCCCTGATCCAACATACCAACCAGATAAACTTAGAGAAAGAATACAACCCATCATTGAAGATCTAAGAATACAAAAACAATCTAAATTAGCAAGTAATGTCTCAGCATAACCCTTATAAACCAATTTTCTATTCTATTTCAAGAGAATAATTAGTT
>CAZWLX010000091.1:0-2856 GCA_964634845.1 Candidatus Woesearchaeota archaeon
GGAATGTCATTTAAGGAATCATTAAAAGATCCCTTACTAGAAGTCTTGAGCAACGAAGATAACAATCAAAAAGCAATTAAGGTGTTTAGATCTTTTATGGAATCGGTTAAAACACTCAACAAGAGTATCTACAAAACTTTCTCGGATGAGATCATAACTGAAAGTTTTAAAGAATAATTCATATTCACAAATGTGGAGGAAAAACAAGAATTTCCTTGAAGAATAGTTCAATGCACAACTCAACTCAGGGCATTGCACTTAAGTCCATGCCCAACATGGGCATTTCCCAAAAATGGCTCATAGTAAGAGATAGGCTTTTATATTATATTTTTTATCAATTATCATGATAATTGGAATTGAATGTACTGCACATACGTTTGGAGTTGGAGTTGTTGATAAAGGAAAAATATTGGCGAATGTTAGAGACATGTATATTACTGAAAGTGGAGGGATAATTCCTGTTGAAAGTGCGAAGCATCATAGGGCAGTGAGTGAAAAATTATGGGAAGAATCTTTGGATAAAGCTGGAATAAACGAGGAAGAAATTGATGCAATTGCTTTATCAAATGCTCCTGGATTAGCTCCTTGCTTGTTGGCTGGAATGGAGTTTGCTAAATTGAAGGCAAAAAAATTGAAAGTTCCAATTGTTCCTGTAAATCATTGCATTGCTCATTTAGAAATTGGAAGAAGTGTTGGAGCAGAAGATCCTGTTTTATTATATGCGAGCGGAGCTAATACACAGATAATTGCTTACGCTTCTGGAAAGTACAGAGTTTTTGGAGAGACACTTGATACAGGTGTTGGGAATTTTATTGATAAAATAGGAAGAACATTTGGAATGGGATTTCCAGGAGGACCTAAGATAGAAAAAGAAGCTTTGAAAATAGAAGATAGTGAAAAAGAAAAGAGATATATTGAATTGCCTTATTCAATAAAAGGAATGGATGTTTCTTTTTCAGGGATGCAGACAAAGATACAACAGATTTATGAGAAAGTAAAGACAGAAGAAGAGAAGGGAAAGATAATTGTTGATTTGTCTTTTTCATTGCAGGAGACTGCTTTTGCAATGCTTGTTGAAGCTGCTGAAAGAGCAATGGCTCATACTGGAAAGAATGAATTAGTTTTAGGAGGAGGAGTTGCTTGTAATTCTAGATTGCAAGAGATGTGCAAGATAATGTGCAAAGAAAGAAGAGCTAAATATTTTTGTCCTGAGAAATCTCTTCTTCTGGATAACGGTGCTATGGTGGCATACACTGGTGAAATTTTGTATAATGCCAAGCAATTTGTTAAACCTAATGAACTTGATTCGTTAGATATCAATCCGCGTCAACGTACTGATCAAGTTGAGATAAAATATCGGTAGGGCTTTTCATTTCTTTCACAACAAATTAATTTTTCTTTTTCTAGTTTTAGTAGGTAATGATTTACTACTCTCTTACTTTTTCTTAGAATTTTAGAAAGTTCATCTCCAGTGACTTTTTTGTTTAACTCTTTTAATTTTTTAACATAAAACTCTCTGTAGCTTCCTCTAGATATCTGTTTTCTTTTAAATCCCTCCATCATTCTGATCCATTTTTCTGCTTTTTTTGAATGGTGCAGGTTTAGTCCTAGGCTTTCTAATTTTTTGAAATCTTGCCAGCCGTATATATTTAATTCCCAATTTCCTTTTTTATTAGGTTTTCTGGTCACTCTGTTCCCTATGCTAAACTTTGTTAAAAGTTCAGACCATTGTCTTAGATATTCTTTAGATTGCATCCTTATTTGTATCTCTCTTTTTAGACCATACCAGTTTATTGTTCCTTCACAATCAATCAGTGCGCTAAATGCAGACATTACAATATCCTTCTTTGCCTCTTTGAGATAATCGTTCACTTTTATCCCTTCTTTTTTTGGGATTTTTTCCTCCATAAACTCAAATAATTTTTTTCTTGGAAATCTTAGATCTTCATAAGCCCATGCTTCTAGTTTTCCACTACAGAATATCTCGTTTTTTCCATATTTTACTTCTATAAGGGATGTTTTATTTTTTATGGTAACCATTAGACTATATCTTTTAGAGTAAGGTTGGCTTGTCACCGCCTTTGTCTTATTTTTATCAAACGGATTTTTTTCTATATGGAAGCTTACTTTTTTATTCTTCCAATTTATTTCAATTTCATCTTTTTTTGTGTTTTCTGGGAGTCTTATTTTTATCAAGGTCCTTTTGGCTGTTTTGATACCTATGTTGTTGACTATTTCCTCTATTTTATTTAGTAATCCAAGATCTTTATTTTGTAAGGTTAATGTAAAGTTTTTTGGAGACCAATAACTCTCAACTTTCAATGTTTCTAAAAGATATGCGGTTTCTTTATTTAATTTAATTTTTTCTTCCGCAATCATAATGTTACTAGTCAACTAAACTATATAAATATTTGCCTAATGCTGGAATGATTGCATATATAGGAGAAATAATGTTCAATTCAGGAATTAAAGAGAATTTTAATAGTATTGATATAAAACCGAGAGAGAGAACTGATCAAGTTAATGTTGTTTGGAGATAACTTTATAATCTTATTTTCTCTTTTTACAGTATGGGCAAAAGAGGTTTGAGCGGTGTTGTAACAAATGTTCTCATAATCTTGTTGGCAATTGCAGCTATTGCGATTGTTTGGTTTTTTGTTAGAGGATTTTTGTTAAAACAGGATTTGAATGTTGAATTTGAACCAAATTTAGAAATTAAGAAAGCTGAATTGTTGAATTCAAACGAAATTAAAGTTAATGTGAAAGTTTTGAGAAGAGATGTTGATAAATTAAGATTCGTTATTTATGATTCTTCTGGAAATACAGAAGTTATTGATTTGGAAGATAGTTTTTTGA
>CAZWLX010000092.1:0-2853 GCA_964634845.1 Candidatus Woesearchaeota archaeon
CGATAGTGAATCAGAATCAGTCTCGAGCAAAAGTGAGTCAGAATTGTTAATCATTCTTCAAAGCATTCTTAATTTTCTCTGCAATCTCTTTATCTTTTCCTTTTGCATATTTCTTAGTTGGCCAAAAATTCTGCATTCCGTCATCAAAATATCTTGGAATTAAATGAACATGAAAATGCGGGACATCTATTCCAATTACAGACTCTGCAATATAATCCGCATTAAAAACATCCTTAATAGCTTTCATCAACTTCTTGCTTTCAATAAAAATCTTAGATAACAAATCATCAGGAACATCATACATCCATTGATAATGTTCTTTGGGAATCTCTAACAAATGTCCATGATTAACAGGATTTATATCCAAAAAAGCTAAAACATAATCGTCTTCGTAAATCTTCTCTGCAGAAATCTCTCCCTTAACAATCTTACAAAACACGCAATCTTTCTCCTCATCTGCCATAAAATCACTTAAACATACTCTTATAAAAATCTTCCCTTAAGAGCTGTCTGTTAACTTCTTCTTTCTTATATCCGTTACCGAAAATCCTCCCAAAAAAGCTTCTTTTTTCATTCTGTCCTGTTAAAGCAGCACTTAACTTGCTAATCTCTCTCCCAAACTTGCTCTTTCTATTATAAATACTAGCAGGAATTCTAGTAAACAAAGCCCTTGTATGAATCTCATCGTCTGGAATTCTAGCAACAACAGGAATTCCGATAACTTCCTCAATTTCTTTCAAAGTCAGCTCATAATTAGGATCTCTCATTTTATTAATAATAACTCCGCTTATAACCATGCCTCTTTGCTTTGCCAGCTTAGCTGCCTTTAAACTACAGCTCAAAGTAGGATAATCCGGAGTCGTGACAACAAACAAACTATCACTAGCAAGCATAGTGCTCAGAACTTCCTCATTTAAACTAGGGCTTGAATCAATAATAACAAAATCATACTCGCTCTTAATCGCGCTCAGCTTATCTTTCAGCTTCAAATAATTTAATCTCTGGTTATGAACATAACTTCCAGGAATAACGTCAACTCCAAACCTTTGATGGATAGCGCTTCTTATATGCGCCTTTCTGTCAAGAACATCATGAATAGTTTTCTTAGGTTCAACAATATCCATATGCAATCCCAAATTCGGCGCAGAATAATTTGCATCAACTAATAACACTTTTTTCCCATAATGATTAACTAAATCAGAGGCAAGAGAAGCGGCTAAAGTTGTTTTCCCAACTCCTCCTTTTATGGCAATAATGCCAAGTGTCTGAACCATATCTCTATAAAATCTTGAACCTTTAAAACTCTTTCTAAAAAGAAAAATTCTTGATTTAACTAATAATTCCTTTTCTTACATCCAGTATTTTTTCCATCTCTTTAACAGTGAAGGGGGAAGACAAACCTCCAACAAGTTTCCCAGAACCATATTTCTCATGACTAACCCTTATCGCAGGCCTACTAGAACCATGGGGATTAGTTATCCCATGAAAATAATAAGGAACCCAGACTGTTGTTAAATCTCCTTCTTTAAATTTTTCACATTTATCCAATAATTCCTGTCTTTCCACAAAACTAATTAATTTGAGAACTAATAAATTTTATGGACCCAGCGAGAATCGAACTCACGCTCAACGAATGCCATTCGTTAGGACTACCACTATCCTATGGGCCCAAAGATAACCTCGCTGGTAGATTCTTGTTCTTTAAAAAATATTCGTATTTTTTCAAATTTCTAGGATTAGAACTACCAATATCATTAAACCACCGATTAACATTTCTTATCCCCCTAACATTTACATCCTTGCCTGTTATGTATGCAGGATAGCCTTGTCTCTTTAGCATATCCTTAATTTGTTCTCTAAATCTCTTGCTTTTAGAAGCAATCGCAATCCAAGGATATTTATACTTCTCTCTCTTATTTGCGATTATACAACCATCTGTATCGAATAAACCTCTTAAAACATATTTATTAATTTTCCAGTCCAAAGAGAGTATCTTCTTATGTATAGAAATAGATTTATACTTTTTACCTATTGGAAATCCTAAAACTTCATGAAAAAACATAGATAAAGATTTATTTTTGATAATTAACATGCAGACATTACGATCTTTATATTCATAATAATAACTATACAAATTGTGTTCGGAACTCAATTTTTGTTTGAGGTAATTCCAATAAAAAGAATCTAATTTTTTATTCCCGCTTAAACAAATAACTATTCTTTTAGTACCAGAATAATCAACATACTTAGAGATACATCCATCCCCCAACAAAGCCCCATAAAACTCACAGAGAAATTTATTATATCTTGGAGTAAAAAACTTAATCTTTCTAAAATGACGAGCTCTTTCTAATCTTTTATGACTTAAATCACTTAAAACTGATTTTTTACCTCCCTTAATTGCACCCCAATTGTCACTAAATTTTACTTTAAGACTTTCCCAATAACTTTTATTCGGAGACATACTAATTAAAATATTGTAAACATCCAAAGGAAATGTCTTTTCCCCCCTACGATATTGTTTCAAATTAGAATAATTAATATTCATTTGCCTAGCAAAATGTCTAAGAGAAGAATTGTTTTTTTGTAAAATTTCATCGATAAATTTTTTTGAGTTTGGTAGCAGTATTCTCATTCATCAACTAAAATATCCAACTATTTATAATTTTCTATAACCATTATACCATGGGCCCTTTTGTTCTCGTACTCAATTAATAGAGAACAAAAGTAAACAATCTTCAACCTTAAAAACCTAATCACTGAATTGTTAAATCGCTCAAAGTTGCAAGCCTACTTCCTCTCGGATTCTGTATTTCCGATGCAATCATTAAAGCAAAATATTCCTGCCCACTT
>CAZWLX010000093.1:0-2799 GCA_964634845.1 Candidatus Woesearchaeota archaeon
AGTTCAGCATTTCAGCAGAACATAGATTTATTGAAGATTGCTATAAGCAAGGACTTTAACAAAATAAAAGAACACACAGAAAAACATTATTGGCTTTCTGTTTACAATATAGGAGACAAACAATGGACAGAAAAGGATTTTCTTAATCAAATCAAGGAAATAGAAAATCCCAAGGAAGAGCTAAAGAAAAAAGAGGAAGAGCTAGAAAAGAGGAAAAAGGAGTATGAAAAATCATTAAAAGAGATAAATCCAAAAAAAGACCTATTAAGAATGATTGAAACAGCCCATTTATACACTTATTTAAGAGATGAAAGAGGAGATAAATGGAGACAAGCATTATGCAATATATATCATTTTTACTATGAAGTTGCGAGAAGGTATTCCTTAAATGCAGTAGATGTTACAAATATGTTTGATGAAGAAATAGTTTCTCTGTTAGAAAAAAATATTGTCCCAGAAAATTTAGAAAAAAGAAAAGAACAACACGCTATTCTTTACAAGAAAGGCAAATTATCAATTCTAATTGAATCAAAAGATATAGAAAATCTAAGGCAGCAAGAGTTTCCAATAAAAAAATCAAAAAAAGAAATAGAATTAAGAGGAATGCCTGCTTTCAAAGGAAAAGTTAAAGCAATAGCAAGAGTAATTTCATCACAAGATGAATTATCAAAAATCAAAAAAGGAGAAGTTCTCGTTGCTCATCACACAACCCCGGCATATATTATGGCTATGAAGCAAGCCTCTGCAATAGTTACCGATGAAGGAGGAATCACAAGCCATGCAGCCATAGTTTCTCGTGAGCTCAAAATACCCTGCATAACAGCTACCCAAGAAGCCAGTAAAATTATAAAAACAGGCGATTTAATCGAAGTAGATGCTGACAAGGGAATAGTTAAAATATTGGAGAAAAGCAATGGCGAAAGAAGATCTCTTGCTAGAAAGTTCTTAGACGTCCTTAACGGGGGGGATGTGCTTGCACTGAACGGTAATTTTATCCCGCTATTCGTGTTAAATGAATGGATAAATTATTATGATGTCGATGGAACTAAAAGATATCTTCTTCCTATTATGTTTATAAAAAATAAAGGCAAGGCATTTGGATACATTAATGACACCCATTACGCTAAAATTGGCAAGGACTTAATGAAAGCCACTTTAGAAGGGAAGTATGACATAAAAAAGATGGAAAAATTGTATGTTAAATCAAAAAATAAGATTGATAAAACTTATTCTGATTACACTCGCGGAAAAATAAAGGCCGACCTGAAGAGAATGGCCAAGGAATTTAGAAACTACCAGGACATGGTTGCTGCTACTCTATTTATAGAAAGGCTGGATAAAAGAATAGTGGAGCAGGTGATAATGGATTTAGGATTAACTGTCAGACTCGACAGAATATGGGATGCTTCTCAAACATTAGACTTTGAAAACTTTGAGCTAAAAAATTATAAGGCAATAGCAAAAAATTACAGAAATCCCAGGCTTTTGAGGTATATCTACACAACATACTTTCATATTCCAAGCGAAGAGGAGGTAGAGAATGAGATATCAAAATACAACGTTCAAGAGCTAAGAGAAGAAATAAAAAAAGAAGAGGATAAGATAAGAAGGAATAAGGAAAAACTCAGAGAAAAATTATCCGAGCTTTCTACCAAAGAAAAAGAAATTGTGAAATATCTTAAATGGGCTATATGGTCCAGGGATGATAGGAAGGAATTTATAAGTAAATGCGATTTGAATTTATATAATCTTGCTGGGGATTTATTTGAACAATGGGGAATTGAAAGAGATTTGGCCAAACACGCATTAGTTTCTGAAGTTCTAGAAGGAAGGGGGTGTGTAATTAGAAATTTAGATAACATAAGGGCAAGAAAAGATGATTTTGAATTAGTTTATTTTGGAGGAGAATTTGAGGAAGGCAGAGAAAACCTTGATAAGGAATTTGAGATTATTGAAGAATATCTATTAAGAGGGAATTCAAAAAAAGATGAATTGACCGGGGACACTGCCTCTCTAGGAAAATTTATAGGCAAGGCAAGGATAGTTCTTGGAAAATCACAGTTCTCTGATTTTAAGGATGGAGAAGTCCTTGTGACTGGCATGACAAGGCCAGAGTTTGTCCCTCTTATGAAGAAGGCTGGAGCTATTATAACTGACGAAGGCGGCTTAACATGTCACGCTTCAATCGTTTCAAGAGAACTGGGAACTATTTGCATTGTCGGTACAAAAATCGCAACAAGAGTTTTAAAAGACGGAGATTTAATTGAAGTTGACGCTGATAAAGGCATAGTGAGGATATTAAAATGAGAAACTGGCACATAGCAAGATCAAGACACATTCCATGCCTTTGGCCAGGAACAACTTACTGGGGTTGGGATTTTAAGTCGTGGGCAGGAGTTGCAACAACAGGATATGTGGTGCATTTATTTAATAAGGGAAACCTGACTGCAATGTTCGAGGAGGAAACTCGTCTTGCTTTAAATAAGACTATAGCTAAAAAACTAATAAAAACAGAAAATCTCAAGGAGCTCCGTAAAAATGGTATAGAAACAGGAAACAGAATAATAGAAAAGTGCAGAGAAATGGCCTCTCGCTCAAAAGATGCAGAGATAAAAGAGTTCATTGGTTTCATTAAAACTCTTATGGAGATTTATCCCAAGGTTATGGAAACCAACATGTGCTATTGGATCTTGGGGTCTCCTGGGATTGAATCAGAAATAAAAAAAGAGCTTCCTTCTCTTTCTGATGAAGAAGTCTCAGAAATTCTCTCTTTGATGGCCCTGCCTTTAGAAAAATCGT
>CAZWLX010000094.1:0-2711 GCA_964634845.1 Candidatus Woesearchaeota archaeon
TAAATTTATTTGCACAAAACTTAAATACACAAGGGTTTAGAAACCTATACATAATACAAAAGGAGACCTAAATTAAAATGGAGATGCCGACAGAAATGCAGCATCAGGCAATGGGTTATGATAGAGCTGCGACTATGTTTTCTCCAGAAGGGCATTTATTACAAGTAGAATATGCTGAGAAGACCGTTAGACTAGGAAGCGCAAGTATCGGACTTGTTTGTAAAGATGGGGCTTTAATTGTTGCTGATAAAAGAATTAGAGATAAATTAATTGCTGCAGAAAGTGCAAGCAAGATTTTTGAGATAGATAATCATTTGGTTGCGACTGCGGCAGGAATACTAAGTGATGCTAGAATCCTTGTTGACCAAGCCCAGATACTGGCTCAGCAAAACAGAGTTACTTATGGAAGTCCGATAGAACCAATTTCAGTCATAAGAATGATTGCAGATAAAAAACAAATGTTTACCCAATATGGGGGAGCAAGACCATTTGGAGTTGCAATTTTGCTTGCTGGAGTAAACAAGGGAAGAGGTCATTTATATACAAGTGATGTAACCGGAAACTATTTTGCATACAAGGCAAATGCTATCGGAGAAAATGATGAGAAGATAAAAGAGATTTTAAGAAGAGACTACAGAGAAGATATGTCTATTGAGGATGGAATAAGATTCTGCATGAGCATCTTTAAAGAAACACTTGGCAAGAATTTTGATATCTCTAGATTTGATGTAGCTTATATCCCACTAAAAGACGAAAATATTGTAAGAGTTGCTTCTGAAGAACTTAAGAAATTTGTGAAGTGAGAAAGATTTTTATAATTTGGTTTCCTTGAATTAATATGAAAGTTCTATTTGTCTGCTTTCATAATGTCTCCAGAAGCCAGATGGCTGAATCTTTCTTTAAGAGATTAAGTAAGAAACATAGGGCTGCGAGTGCAGGGATTGATATGAGCAATTATGAAAAGAAAAAGAATATAAGAGATTTATCCAGGATTACTGCAGAATGTATGGAAGAAATTGGCATTGATGTTGGAAGGAAAAAACCAAAGAAGCTTACTAAAAAGATGGTTGATAATGCAGACATAGTTGTCTTAGTTGGCGAGGATTTTGAATTTCCAAATTATGTCCGGGATGCAAAGAGACTTATTGCTTGGAATATTCCAGACCCTGTTGAGAGATCTAAAGACTTTTTTAGAGAAACTAGAGATGAAATTGAGAAAAGAGTTATCGGATTAATTAAAGAGTTAGAAGAGGAATAAATATACTAAAAAAGCAGAGAGAATGTGGAGAATTAATGATGACACAATTCCTTTGAATTCAAAATAATCGAATAAACCTATGTAAGGAATTATTTGGTCTGATATCAGACTTAATGATATACCAAAAAAGATTGCAAAGAGAATCGTCTTTCCTAAAAGCCATAAATAAATTATAGATATTATAAATAGCAAAAATCCTAGATGAATATGGTGCAAGTCTATGGAAGTCTTTCTTCTCAAAAGATGAGTGAGAGTCTTTTTCTTGAAATGAAGAGAATGAGAGGCAACTCGGGTTATTGCTAATGTGATTATAAGCGTTGATAAGAAATAATAAAACATTTTATGGAAGCCTGAAAAGTTTTCTGAATATCATTGAGGATACAATTGCTCCTCCTAAATACCACCAAAACCATGTTGAAGCAATAGAAGTTTCCAGGAATGTGCTTTTAATAAATCCAAAGAAGATTATTATTGGGATAAAGGTTATAAGAATTGGTTTAGAGCTGTGCTTGAACATCTCTCCTGTGGAAGACATTAACTCTTTATTTAACTCCATCATTTTATCCTGATTTCCTGCTTTTTGGTGTTCTTTCATCTCTGCTTGAAGAGTTTTTTGCCTTGACTTTATCTCCCTCATCCTTTCCTTGTCAAGGAAGAAAAAGTTTACAATTGATGTAACTAAAGAGACAGCTGCTGCAAGAACAATTATGCTAATTTTAGGATGCTGCTGAATTAATTCTATCACCATCTTGATTATAAAAATAAAAAGAAAGATGTATATAAATTAATCTATTGGAGCTTGTCTTGAGATAGGAGAAGGAGATTGATGGACTAATCTTAAATTGTAAGCTCTATTTAATGTCCTTAAAATCCTTTCTTTAGCCATATCAACTGGTTTTCCATCTTGGTCATAAGCGATAGTTACAACTGGAACATATCTACTTCCTGCGATTACAAGTGAAGTTCTCTCATTTTTCATAATAATTTTGTTAGAACAATCCTTATAAATCTTTCTATTTTTACCACTAAGAAGTTACATTATATCTAGCCAACGATTTTCTTGAGAGCAGGATGCATGTCCATTGCGTGTTGCTGTGCAATTCCCTGATATAACTGATACATTATCATTACAGCTAAGAGAATTGCTGTTCCTCCTACCAAAGCTCCGAGTAGATTTGCAACAGAAGCTAAAAGTCCGATTGCAAGACCACCCATAATAGTCAAGGGCATTATGTATCTCTTTAATATAGATTCTAGGACACGCTGGTCTTTTCTAAAACCAGGGATTTGTAATCCTGAAGATAAAATATTTTTTGCCTGGCTAGATTCGTCTAATCTGGAAGTTTTTACCCAGAATACTGCAAAAATTGCAGAAAAGACCATATAGAAAAGTGTATGAGTAATTGCCTGAAGAATTTGAATGTTCTGGAAACTTCCCCTTATTATAGCTTCT
>CAZWLX010000095.1:0-2669 GCA_964634845.1 Candidatus Woesearchaeota archaeon
AGATAATATTGATTCCAGAGTTTTATTGTTTTTAAGATTGACTTGGGAAGGAATGTGAGGCATTACTTTTTTAATGTAAATAAATATATAAGGATTTTCGTGATGGAAAATAGTTATTAACCCTGATAAGGGAATTTTGTTCTCACATAATCCATTGATTTAAGAATTGTTGCATACTCTCCGGCATTTCTTATGGATCTTGCTTCTATTTGTAAATCACGGAAAACAACTCCAGCCTTAGAACCTTCGGGCTCTTCTGAATCAATTAGGGCTTTTAATTTATCGTAACCTGTTAGTTCAAGGGGAATCGGCAATTGTGGAAAGTCTTCTCTTCTACCAATGGGGATTGAGTTAGACATTAAGGCCCATTGAAAAATATATCTTTCTAAAACTCCGCCGGTTCTTTTCCCCCCCTTGCGTAAGTTCACTATTTCTTGAGTTGGAGATATTATTCTTCTTAAGGCATTTCCTAATCCATTTTCGTATTCCTCTGTTGCTGCTCTAAATAATAATTCATTTCCATTTCTGACAGCCTCGTCTAATGTGTCATAAGCATGATTAGAAATAGTTTCAAGATAAGATAAATCTTCTTGGGCAATTCTTTTTCTTGTCATAAAATTAGATTTGCGGTCAGTTTAAAAGCTTTTACATTTTAATTATTGAGTGATTTTTGAAAGGTTTAAATAGTATATTTTCTTTGAGGAAATATGATGTTTGACTCTGGGTTTTTATGGTGGCCTTTTGCTGCGGCTACATTTGGAGCAATGATGATAATTGGGATTTTGATATTTGTATTTTGGGTTTGGATGATTGTTGATGTTGCTCAGAGGAAATTTAAAGAAACAACTGAGAAGATTATCTGGATTTTAGTTGTTGTATTGTTAGGATGGGTTGGGGCTTTGGCTTATTTTCTTATTATAAGAATGTATAATCCGAAGGGATTGAGCAAGAAATAGTTTTTTGAGGAAAGATTTATATAGGGTATATACCCTATATCCCTATGAGTGAAAATAGGAAGAAAAAGGAATTTAAAGTTAAATGTGACTGCAGAAAGGATATAATTGGTTTTTCAGAACATCATGCTAAGCAGAATTTGAAGTTGCATAAGGCTGTTTCTCATGAACATAAAGACAGAATGAAGTTAATTGAAGAAGTTCAGAGGGGGAATGGATAAAAATGGCATATGATATTTGGTTTTATTCTATATTGAGTGTATTAATTGTGAGTTTGATTAGTTTTATTGGAGTTTTTACTTTAAGCTTTGAGATTAACAAATTGAGAAGAGCTTTGATATATTTGATTAGTTTTTCAGCTGGAGCATTGTTAGGAGATGCATTTATACATTTATTGCCTGAAGTTGTTGATGAATTTGGATTCGGAGTTAACATAAGTTTGTATGTGCTGTTAGGAATTGTTTTGTTCTTTATTCTGGAGAAAGGAATACATTGGCAGCATTGTCACGGACATGTTTTAGAGAAAGGACATGTGCATACTTTTGCATATACTAATTTAGTTGGAGATGGATTACATAATTTTCTTGATGGAGTTATAATCGTTGCTAGTTATTTTATTAGTTTACCTGTTGGAATTGCTACAACTCTTGCTGTTGTTTTGCATGAGATTCCACAGGAGATTGGAGACTTTGGAGTTTTACTTCATGCAGGATTTTCAAGAGGAAAGGCTTTGTTGCTGAATTTTGCAAGTGCATTGTTTGCTGTTTTCGGAGCTATTGTAGCTTTGATTGTTGGGGGGAATGTTCCTGGAGTTGAGAAGGTATTAGTTCCTATTGCTGCAGGAGGATTTATTTATATTGCTGCAAGTGATTTAATTCCTGAATTGCATAAGCATTCTGATGGTTTTAGAAAGAATTTGTTGCAATTAATTGCATTTTTAATTGGAGTTGGAGTTATGTGGGCTTTGTTGTTCTTGGAAGCATAAATGCTTCTGGCTCTTCAACTTTTCAAGTTGAAGTTCTTGGAATAATTGTCTCTGAAGATATAAATGTTTATTAATCGGAGAAACATTGCTAAGCTTATGATTAATATTCAAGATCTTCAAAGAGTTAGAGATTCTCGTTTGGTAGAGAAGTGTCATGAATTGGTATTTCATCATGGGGAAAATATTGGAGGGAGAGGTCCATTAGAAAAACGATTTACTTTTCCAGATGAAGGTTTGACTATATTATTTTATGGAAGATATGGTGGTGAATGTGACTTAGGTGTTTATAGAACTGATGAAGAGGGTTTGGGGGATTGTTTATTACATGTTTCGGGAGAATCCATTAGCGATACTGATGTTAGAGGAGGAGACTTGGTGAGAGTGGAAGATGGCAAGATGGTTTATTTTTTATCGGAACATTCTCTATATGTTCCTGTGCAATGGGAGCAGAGAGTTCATGATGTTTATCATGGATTACAGTTAGCTAATAAAAAACTGGAAGTGCCAGTTCCTGTTGCAGGATAGATTTTTAATCTATAATAATTTATAATTAGAGTGAAATGAGAATTCCAAATATTTTGACTAATCCAAGAGCAATAGAAGAATATGTTGGGATAATGAGGGATTTTCAAAGAGATAATGATACTTTTGTTGGTGTTATGGGCAGGTATTGTCAAAGTGGGCAGGAATATTTTGCTTTAATGATTGCATCGGAAATACAGAATCCGAGA
>CAZWLX010000096.1:0-2646 GCA_964634845.1 Candidatus Woesearchaeota archaeon
GATTTCAAAATGGTTTAGTTCTTTAGACCTAGTAGCGTATAAGAGATATTCTGTTGATGTTCAGTTCTTAGAAACAGACAAGCCAAATGTGAAAATAGCTTCATATCCTGTTGTGTTTACACATAGAGAAGGTCATTCTGATGTAATTACTGGGAAGAATAATTTATATTCGAGAAAAATTCCTGCTTTAAGTTCAACAATTTTAGGGAAGAAACAAATAAAAGAAGCAACAATTACTGGAACAAGTGTTAAAGAAATTATTGAGCCCTCTATTTTTGTAGGAATAAATGAAATTCCACAACAAAAATTATATGACCAGTGGCAAGCAGAAGAATTTATTTCAAGAGGGCCTTTGTTTAGTGCAAGTTTTGTTATTAATCCAGAAGGAACACAGATTGAAGACGGAGAATATACTTCTGCTCAAGAATTAATGAATAATGTGAATGGAGATAATTCCAATAAATTAGTAAACACTGACAAAACATATAAATTTGAAGTTTATAAATTAAATAATATTTATGACTGGTATTTAAGCGCTCCAAGTAATGAACTTAATACATTAGACACTGAGTTAAATGGAGTTATTTGTTATAGTTCAGAGAGATTGATAAACTTTGATATATTTGATACTGATGTTAGAGCTGTTGGGGAAAAATTTGCACTGCCCTTATATTGCAGATGGGGAAACATAAATGATTTGGCTATTTACACATTGCAAATAAATGCTGCTGTTGATAATTCTGAATTGGAAGGTATTTGGATAAATCAAGCAAAGCAGCAGGAAGTTAGAACCTATGTGGAAGATGTTTTAGCACAATATCTTGAATGGTATCCTCCTACAAATATATTAAATACAACATTCCAAGCTTACTATTAAATTTATTAATATGATTTTTCTTTATTTAAACAGAAAGGGGTAAGATGAGAGAAGAAAATTTTGGGTTTTATGTAGGGGTGATTTCTGCAATTGTATTACTTTTAATTATTGGCGGAACAATTACAGGATTTGTTACTATTGGAGGGCTTCCTAACAATCCAGATACGCCAGATACTTCTAACTTAGACAACCTTTTTTCTGATGACGGAGAAAGTAGTGGAGGAAATACTCAAACAGAAGATGCTGGGGAAAACGGGCAAGATGAGGATACTGGGACAAGTAATAACCAAGGAACAGATAACGGAAGTGGTGAAACTGAAACAGAAGTTGTTTTGCCAACATGTCAGAATGAATGTGCTTTTGGGAAAAAAGAATGCACTTCGACAGGATTTAGAGAATGCGTTGATAACAATGGAGATGGATGTTTTGAATGGCAAACAAAGAGTTGTGGAACAAATCAGCAATGTACTGGAGTTGGACAATGCATTAATTTATGTTTGGAAGAAGACTGGACATTTACATTAAGTCCTTTTGAATGTCCTAAATCTGGAGAGCAAACAAAACAATGGGCAAGGGCTGGATTCTGTACAAGTGGAGTTCAAAAACCACAAAGCGAAAAAATAACTTGCGATTATCAAGCTCCTAAATGCCAGAAAGTTAAATATACTGTATGGGGAAATTGTCTTGAATCAGGTGTTCAGAAAAGAGAAGTAAGAGAAGAAAGTTTAAAGCCTGTTGGGTGTGTTGTTTTAAATCCAGAGACAACTCAAACTTGTGAATATGTTCCTAAATGTGCTGAAAGCAATTGGCAGAAAACAGAATCAGAATGCACCCCTGAAGGAAAGAAAACAGTGAAATGGACAAAAGTTGGAAAGTGTGATGATGGAATTCAAAAGAACGCTGTTGAGGCTATTTCTTGCAATTATATTGCTCCTGTTTGCGATACTTTTGTTTATACTGCATGGGGTGAATGCAAGAAAGGAGGATACATAGAGAGAGCTGTAATAGGAAAAGGACCTGCAAATTGCGAAGGAGGAAATCCATTGATAAAAGAAACTTGTAAATATATACCTCCTTGTGTTAAAGACCAGATAGTTTCTTGCGGGAGTGTGGAAAATGGATTTTTTGAAGGATATAAAAATATCTGCAAAACAGATGAATCTGGATGGAAAGGAGAAAATACGTGTGCTTTAAAGTGTAATGAGGAATATGAAAATAAAGCAGGGAAGTGTATTGAAAAAAAGGTGATTGAAGAGTTTAAGGAAGAGATTAAGCAGGAAGAAATAGAAGTTGTTCAGCAAGAAGACACAAATTTAGAGAAAAACGAAGTGGAAGAAGTTAAAGATGAAGTTAAAAATATTTTAGAAGAGAAAACAGTTAATAAAGAGGTAAAAGAAGAACAAGCTCAAGAAATAATAGAAAGTGTTAATAAAATATTGGACGAGGCTACAAAAAAAGAAGTTGTTGATGATGCTGTTAAAAAAGAAGTTAAGGAAGATATTAGTAAAAAAGTAGATGAAATATTAGAGAAAACCGATGTAAAGAAGAATATCGAGGATAAGATCAAAGAAGGAATTGAAAACGAGGTTGTTTCTAAAATTGAAGAAGTTCTGAAAGATAAGAATCAAGGGGCAACAAAAGACGGAGTTATTGAGGATAATGAAATTGATGAAGTAAAAGAAAGTGTGAAACAAAAAGTAATAGAAGTTTTAGAAGAAAAAGTAAAAAATAAAGAGATAAGCCAAAAAGAAGCTACAAAATTGATAGCA
>CAZWLX010000097.1:0-1422 GCA_964634845.1 Candidatus Woesearchaeota archaeon
CATGCGTATCAACAACATAAGCCATTTTATACCTTAAATAATGAGGTCTTCGCTTCTTCTATATCATCCTCGCTTACTTCAATTCCATTTAAACTTCCTTCTAAGCGCAGAGATTCAAGTTTCTTTTTTTGTAATAATTTCATTAATAAAAGCTTAAGACTAAGTATTTCATTTTCCAACATATCTAATTTTTTATTCACATTTAATTCCATTAATTCCAAAAATTTCTATTCTTTTTATATCTTTCTAAAATCAATCCAATCAAATCCAAGATGAATACCAATTCCAACAAAAAGAAGCACAACAATCAAGAACTCCCCAATCACTAGAAGCAATTGCACAATAAAATAAAAGTAGAGAAAAATAAGATTTTTAAATAAAGATTTGTATTATTTATTATGAGAATATATATTGTTAGACATGGTCAAACTAATGAAAACCTTAGTAAGATTTCTCAAGGTCACTTTAATTCCCAATTAACTCCCTTAGGAATAAAGCAAGCAAAGGAAATTTCAAAAAAACTTAAGGATATAGAAATAACTCATGCTTATTCTAGTGATTTAGATAGGTGTGTAAAAACTGCAGAAGAGATACTTAAGCATCATCAAAAAGTTGTTTTAATTCAAAATAATAAAATAAGAGAACAGGCAAAGGGAGTTTTTGAAAGGCAAAATAGTTCTGAATTTAAAAAAGCAGTTGAAGAATCACAAATCCCTTATGAAGATTTTAAACCTGAAAAAGGGGAAAGTCTTAGGGAATGTTGGCAAAGAGCAATAACATTCTTTGAAAATCTAATAAAAGAACATGATGATAGGGATCAAATATTAATAGTAAGTCATGGAGGACCTATATCATGCATTCTCACATACTTACATAAAGATAAAATTGAAAATACAAAGGAATATTCCACAAAAGGGAATACATCTCTTTCAGTGATTAATATTGATCAATCAAAAAAATACTCTTTTGAATTAGTAAATTCTCTTCAACATTTAGAATTAAATTAGATATGACCTAATTAATTGTGTAACCTCTTCAGGAGTCTTATTTGAAGTATCTATCTCGATTCCCTCATTATGTTGATATTTCATAAAAAAATTATAAATGCTAGTCACAGTTTCTCTATTACCTATCGGGAGAGGCCATTCCCCGGATTCAACTTTTTCTCTGAAAGAAGCGTTTCTTCTTCTATCTGCTCTTTCTATTAAAATTTCTAATGGTGCATTTAGTTTAAAATAATGACTTTTTACTTGTAAGTTATCAGCTAATTCAATAAAATCTCTAACATACTGATAATTTCCGAAGGCTTTTTCTATTATTACTGGATGACCTCTACAGAGAAAATTTCCTGTTAAAGATAAGGCATTTAATCTAGCTAAATTTAAAAAATAATCAGTAGATTCTGCACTACTAACAAGATGT
>CAZWLX010000097.1:1432-2641 GCA_964634845.1 Candidatus Woesearchaeota archaeon
AAACTTAAGTAGGCAGGATTTCCATCTAAACTTTTCCAGAGCATTTTTGCAGTGGTTGTTTTTCCACTCCCAGAAGGACCTGAGATAATTAAACAATAAGGATCAGCCATGTTTTTCACCCCATCTGACAATTAAATCTGAGAAATATCTCTTAGCAATTCTCTCTAAAGATGCAAGATCTTCTTTAAAATGAAATTCTGGGGGAAAATCAGACATTTCAACAAGAACATCTTCCTCTCCACTTAAAACAACTTTATCCATGGGAGTTTTTACAAAAAGTCTTTTAATTTCTGGAAAAGTTTCCATTGAGAAAAAGTTATTTGGTACTGCATAAGGCACATCTAAATATACTTCTGATTCCTCCAATTTTTCCAAATATGAATATCTTGTTACATCTAAAACTCTATAAGATTCATCAATTGTTGCTATTTTACAATTATTTTCAGAGAGTAAATCGAATCCTGAAAAAACCATAGATTCTGGATTATGAGATAATAATCTTTCTAAATGGGTAGGAGAAACTAATTGATTACCAAAAAATATTAATGCTCTATCAGACCTACAAAGATGTCCTGCCTCATAAAATGCTTGAACTGGTCCTCGAGGTAATCCGAGAAAAAATTGGTAATTATTAATGCCTTGTCTTTCATAAGCCTCCTCAAATCCTCTTTGTAATGATGGGTTATCTATTGCAAGTATTAAATTTGAATTGGGAACTATTTTTCTAATAACATGTGTTAAATAAGAGATTATAGGAATACCTAAAATAGGAACTAAGGACTTGCATCCATGTTGATTAGTTAATTCTTCGATTCTGGTTCCCTTTCCTCCACACACTATTATTGTATCTATACTTTCCTTATCCATTTTTGATTTTTTCAAGAATTAAGCATCTTGAGGTGCTAACACCTCTTAATTTTTGTAAATTACACTATTTTAAATAATTTTGCTTTGGTGTGGAAAAGATTATTTTTACATAAATCTGAAACGAAGTTTCACAAATAAAATTAATTAGAAATCTTCAACACCAACTCCTCAAGATGAAATACAAACAGACTCAACAATATCAAAAGAACAATCAAGAACTCCACAATCATTAGAAGCAATTGCACAATAGGAATCAATAATAAAGAATGCTAAAAAAGTCTTTCAATTATTACCTAATATTAGTAAAAAACCCTCTTCCACCACATACGACTCTTAAATCTT
>CAZWLX010000098.1:0-2638 GCA_964634845.1 Candidatus Woesearchaeota archaeon
TAGTTGTAGAGATTGTATCAAGGTATTTTAGCTGATTTTTCTGATGAATTTGTTTACCTCTTTTTAATATACTTTACTTCCAATTTCCAAATCTTGATCAGGAATGAGGATAGAAACAATTGATTTGTCAGAGTTTGAAGCTGCAAGAATCATTCCATTTGATTCAATTCCTCTTAATTTTACCGGAGCTAAATTTGTAATGAAGATTGCTTTTTTATTTTTTAATTGCTCTGGAGAATAGAATTGTGCTAGACCTGCGACAATTTGTCTTGGAGATTCTTGAATTTTGTTGTTGAAGTCTACTGTTAGGACAAGGAGTTTATCGGCATTTGGGTGTTTTTCTGCTTTCTTGATTATGCCGACACGTAAATCAAGTTTTGAGAAATCAGAGATTGGGAATTTTTCTGTCATTTTTTAATTTTCAATTTAATGCCTTGCTTTTTGAATTTTTTTCTTAATTTTGCTCTTTGTTGATCGGATCCTATTAGAATAATTATTTCGTGACCTCTTAATGGACTATAATTGTAAATCGCGGAACTTCCATTTAGACCATTGTTAAATCTATAGACTCCAAGGACATCTGAATTTCTAGCGTAGTTATTAATATTTCCTTGAGAAAGACTTGAGTTAGGTATTTTGTCTAGAGCTTCTCTAAACCTTTCAGGTGTTACGAACGAATTTTTCCTCCCTGATTTTGTGTATTGTTCGTGTACTATTTCTGTTAATTGTTGATTCATTCTATTTTCTTGAATAGAATTGGAGATTTTTTAATCTTTGTGGTTTTTAATGGAGTGTTCAAGGAGTCAAGAGAGATTTTGAAATTGAAGATTTTTGCTATTTTCTCACTTGTTTCGGGAATAAATGAATATAAAAGAATTGAAATGTCTTTAATAGCATTAGATAATTCATATAGGACTGTTTTTGATTTAGTTTCCCATGGTTTTTGGTTTTGAATGTATTCATTGCATTTATCTATGAATGAGAATATTTCATTTAATGCTTTATCAAACTCGAGTTTTTCTAAATTTAATGAGATTGTTTTTACTAATTTGTCTGATTTTAGTGTTTTGATTTGAGTTTTATCTAAACCATATTTTTCTGCCAGAGTGGAAACACGGGAAACCAAATTACCTAATTTATTTGCTAATTCTTGATTGTATTTTTCTATTAATGTTTCTCTTGAGAAATCTCCGTCATCTCCAAATGGAGTTTGTCTTAGTAGAAAATAGCGTGCTGCATCTGTGCCTGCATAGGAAATTAATTCATCTATTTTTATTGCGTTTCCAGCTGATTTACCCATTTTTTTGTTTAAAACTGTCCACCATCCATGAGCAAATACTTTTTTAGGCAACTCAATTCCTGCTGATTTTAACATTGCCGGCCAATATACTGTATGGAACCATAAAATATCTTTTCCTATCAAATGAATATCTGCTGGCCAATATTTTTCATTTCCTTTTAATCTTGTTGCAGAGTAATAATTAAGGAGCGCATCAAACCATACATAAGCAATGTGTTTTTTATCAAATGGTAATTGAACTCCCCAATTGAATGAGGATCTTGATATGCTTAGATCTTTAAGACCTTCTTTGACACGATTGACCACTTCTTTTCTTCTCCCTTTTGGCGAGATGAATTCAGGATTTTTTTTGTATAGGTCTAATAGAAAAGATTGATATTTACTCAACTTGAAAAAATAGGATTCTTCTTCTAATTTTTCTAATATTGTTTCATGCACAGGACATTTTAAGCTTGGAGCATCTTGTTCTGTGTAATAGGCTTCGCAAGAAGTGCAGTATAAACCAGAATATGTGCTTTTGTAAATGTCTCCTTTGTCATAGACTTTTTGAAGTATCTCCTGAACAACGAGCTCATGAGATTTGTCTGTTGTTCTGATAAAATAATTGTAGTTAATATTTAATTTCTCCCAAGCTTCTTTAAATTTCGGAATAATTTTGTCAATGAATTCTTTTGGTTCTTTGCCTGCTTTTTTTGCTGCATTTTGAAGTTTTTTACCATGCTCGTCTGTTCCTGTCAGAAAGAATACATCTTTTCCTAGTAATTTGTACCATCTGGCTAAGACATCTGCTGCTATTGTTGTGTAGGCATGTCCTAAATGAGGTATGTCATTTGGGTAGTATATCGGAGTGGTTATGTAAAATGTTTTCTTTGTCATTTGTATTCTGGGAGAATATGGTATAAAAAACTATTGGACAATAAGTTTAAAAACCAATTTTCTTAAAGATGAGCATGGTAAATGGATTAAGTTATTATTTAAAGCAAGCCTGGAAAAAGCCTGATAGAGAAATTTTGTACGGAAGGTTGATTCAGTGGAGGGCTGGAAATGCTATTGAGAAAGTTGAAAGGCCTTTGAGATTAGACAGGGCAAGAGCTTTAGGATATAAGGCGAAAAAAGGTATTTTAGTCGTAAGAGTTAGAGTAAAAAGAGGAGGAAGGACAAGGACAAGGGTCGGTGTTAAGGGAAGAAAAACAAGAAAACAAACCAATAGAAAGACATTAAAAATGAATTATCAGCAAGTTGCGGAAATCAGAGCTGCGAGAAGATATTTGAATTTAGAAGTTCTTAATAGTTATAAAGTTGGGAAAGATGGGAAGCATTTTTATTTTGAAGTTATTT
>CAZWLX010000099.1:0-2539 GCA_964634845.1 Candidatus Woesearchaeota archaeon
AGAAACAGACACTAAATCCAAGAAGGCAAAAGCTCCAAAGATATTTCAAATGGTATTTAGGAATTATAACAGCAATAGCTCTTTATGGAGCAAGTGCAGGAATTCTTAACCATAAATATAACCAATTGCATCCGAGAGACATAGGGAAAACAATAGTAGAAAAATTCAGACGCTATGATTCAAAGATAAACGGTCTTGAAGATAGAGCTTCCTCAAGAGGGTATTCAGATCCATTAACTATTTTTGATGAATCAGACAATAACAAACATGGCCATAGAACTCCAAGAGAAGATTATGAAATTGAAGATGAAAACCCAGAAGGACAATATAGGATAGCATTTATTGGAGAATCAACAACTCGAGGTCTAGTTCACTATGTTAAAGCTACGGAAACATTCCCATACCAAGTAGAATTAAAGCTTAGACCGAAATATCCGAAAATAGACATTTTATCTATGAATATGGGACGAGGAGGAGCAATTGCAAGAGAGAATTTATTAGATTACATAAACAAACATCAAAAATTCAAAGCAGACTTAACAGTTATCCACGTAGGAATAAACGACGCTTCTACAAGAGTCGTAAATAAAGAAACTCCAACAATAGAAATAAAAGAAACTCCAAGAAAATGGGAAACCTTCTTTTTAAACAATTGGTTTACAGGCCCTATATTGAGATACCCTTATGCTTGGTGGCTAAGAAATAGCAACAAAGAAGCTATGGAAACTCAAGAAAGACTAGAAAAAGCTATTCAAGAAGGAGCAAAAAGAACAATAGAAGCAGAGGGAGAAACAGAAAGTCTCAAAAGAGCAAAAGATTCAACAGAATTCTACAATAATATAAGAGCATTAGTTCAACTCGCAAAAGTAAATGGCTCAGAGGTCATATTGTATGCAATTCCAATAAATCCCCATCTGAAGGCCAGAAGTGAATCAGAAAGAATAACACAAGAATTTCAGAGAATAGGGATTGAAGCAAATACAGATGCTTTAAGAAGAATAGCCCAAGAAGAAAATGTCCATTACTTAGAAATAGACCCAAAAACAATGCCTAGGGAGATGTGGCATAAAGATTACGATGATTGTCATCTCACAGCATTAGGCCATAGAGAAAAAGCAGAAGAATTAACGAAATTAATAACAACAAAACAACTCATACCTAGGAGAATGACAAAAAGAAAATCCGAACAATCTAAACTAGAACAAACCATCTCTAATAATTGAAAATGATAGAAGAAAATTTATCTAAACAGGTTGAAAGAAGAGAAGTTACATTAACTTATGCTAAAGGAAATTTAAGATCTACTGAAAGCACAAGGTCAGGAAGGTTTAGCAAGGGTTTTTACAGAACATTAGTTAGTGTAGGAGCTACTTTCGCATCCCTAATTGCTGGAGAATATCTAGCAAGCAGAATAATCAATTATGTAGGCCCAAATACAAAAGAGACAGACATAGACCCAAGAATAAGGACCATTAAATCATGGGAAAAAGAAAGAAACACCGATCCAAACAAAAGAAATTGGGGGGTAACAAGAACAAACACATATACACTATACGAAAATGGACCAGATTATGTTGATTCAAATGGAAAAAAGCAACATGATCAATTTGGATTTAGGAGGGGAGATAAAGAAACGAGATTGGAAAAAGGAAAACTAGAAATAAGAGGATTGGCTATTGGTAGTTCTGGAACTTATGGTTATGGAGTTATAAACAATCCGGAATACGCTTGGCCGACTCAATTAGAGAGCAACATAGCAAATTACCTAGAAAAAATCGGTTCAGATTATTTGAGTGTTATTTTAAATGGGGGAGTAATTGGTGCCGACTCAGCAACTCTAAGAAATATCGTAGCGGAGGATTATATTTGGATGAACCCGGACTTTAGTATCATATATCTTGGAATAAATGATACATTTGCAGTATTTTGGCCAAGTTATGATCCATCATACAGGCACTGGAAAGAACCATATGACTTTCCTTACCCAAGAAATTGGGAAAGACCAATAGCTAAAAATTCAGACCTAGGCAAGTTACTGATATCAAAAACGCTAACAGGAATTAAAACTGGTTTTGAACTGCCATATCAAATAAATCCGGCTGAAGCCCTAGAAAGAGCTAGAGAAACATACCCCCTAGGATACGAAAGAAATCTTGAGACCATGATCTCCTTACTAAAATCTAGAGGTTCAAAGGTTATATTGATACCCGAGATATTTAGGACCGATGAAAATGGAAGGTTAAGATTAACTGATCAAAGAGAAGATAGAGGACTCGTTGGTTTAGAAGAACCTGTCACAATTGTCTTAATAAAGCATAAAGAAATTATGAAACTGCTGGCTGATAAACACAGGGCGACTTACTTAGACATAAATGAGGAAAGATACAAGGGGGAAGGAATTTTTGTAGATTTCTGTCACAAAACAAAAATAGGCCAAAAAATAATGGCTGACGATATATGGGAAAGGCTATCTGAAGAAGGTATCCTACCAAGCATAATCAAAGAAAGAGAAGCCATCAAACAAGCTCAACAAAAATCC
>CAZWLX010000100.1:0-2518 GCA_964634845.1 Candidatus Woesearchaeota archaeon
TGAAACAGAAGTCAGCGACTCTTGTTCTGGAAGTGGAAAGATATGCTGCCAGCAACAACAAGCAGAAGAGAAAAAGAGCAGGTTGGGAATATGGATTACTATCCTGATAATACTTATAGTTCTTGCCTTGCTTGCGATTGCATTTAGGAACAGATTAAGAGTTTGGTGGTTTAAGAGAAAGGGAAAAATTAGAACTTCTGGAGTTGGACCAAGACCACCTCCTAGTTCTCCAGGGGAAATGTCCAGAAGGCCTGTTCTGAGATTCGGAAGTCCTAGACAAGCTGGAAGAGCTACTGGAGGAATGGATAAAGAGTTTGAAGAAACAATGAACAAACTTCGGGATATGAGCAAGTAAATTTATATAACTCTAAAAGCTATTTAATCACATGGGAAAAAGAGTAATTATCTTTGCGCTATTGTTCTTCTTATTGATTATTCCCAATGCGATAGCGATTACAACAGATTTAAAAGAATCTTACAGACCTTCTGAAACAATGATTATCGAGATTCTTGGAAATATATTAGAGCCGATTGAGATTAATGATATAGATTTCAAGAGAGGACATGTTTCTATACCATTAGAATATGATGTTAAAAGATTGGGAGATAAATGGTTTATCTGGACTATTGCACCAGAAAATGAGAATAATTATACACTATTAATAGAAGATATTTCAACAACAGTAAATGGAAAACCTGTTAAAACTGATTTTGAACAGGAAGTCTTTGTTAAAGGAGATATAATAGAATATAATGTAAAACCAGGATTTATTTTTACTCAGGAAGATTTTTCAGTGATTGTTAATCTAAATGAAGACTTAAACAGAGAACTAGCTATTAGATATCTTGGAGAAGAAAATATTGTTCTTAAACCTGGAGAAAATAAGTTGAGCTTTTCTGTTAAAGATATTAAAGGAACTCAAATGATTAATTTGGAAATTGGCAATTACATTATTCCGGCATATATTATCAAAGAAGGGACTGCGAGTAATAATGTGAGAAGGGTAAGATTTTATCCATCTATGATAGAAAGCACTATTTTCTTGACAGACAAAGTTATTACTTATCCCTTTCAGATAGTTAATCCTACATTAAATGAAGTTTTGATAGCCTTAGAATACAATAAAGACTTGTTTGAAATTTATCCTTACTCTGAGAAAATAGTTCTTGGACCGAACACATTAAAAGAGCTGAATATCAGCTTGAAACAAAAGCCAGCTGGAGAAATTAATGAGAAAATTTATGCAAAATATGAAAATGAGAGCGTTGAGTTTCCTGTTTTTATAAGCTTGACTCAAAATGAAGAAGAAGCTTCAACACCTTATTTAGATTCTGAAAGTAATAATTCTAATTCTTTAATATCTGGATGTTCTGATTTAGGCGGATTAGTTTGTAGTGCTGGAGAAACATGTTCTGGAGCAAATCAGCCTAGCAAAGATGGAACTTGTTGCATTGGTATCTGTAAAACTCCGAAGAAGAGCAATAGCAAGGCGTTAATAGGATATACAATAGGAGCTTTAGGAATTATTCTGCTAATATTTATCTTGGCAAGATACAGAAAAACAAGAACTGATAAAGATGTTATTAAAAGAAAAGTTAAGGAAGTTGAAGAAGATGAATAAGTTATCTCTTCTTCTTTGATTTTTTTCCTTTTTGCTTCGAATTTTTTCTTTCTTCCGGGGGGGTTGATAATTCCTTGAATAGCGCGGGAGCTTCGTCCTTAATTCTGCCTATTAAATATTCTCTCTCTGTTATAACATTCTTCACTACTGCGTCATATCCATGAACTCTTTGCAATACGTTGTTCCCTATTTCATTCAAATCGTGGTTAGACAGAGCCAATTTTTCAGGGGAGATTATATCAATATGAGAAGGCATGTATGCAAATACAATTCCCAAATAGTTCTGAATTGTTTCAAACTCTACTTCTAATTCTGCAAAGCTCGTAAATAGATTTTTTGAATCTTGGGCTGGTTTTGGTTCGTGGAGAGTTTTGTTCTTGATAACAACGCCTTTTTCGCCTCCTAACTTGACAACTAAGTTGTCCAAGGCTTCTTTTACATACTCTATGGGTCTCCCAAGAATTTCAAGAACCAAAATTGCATTTATTTTCTCCATTTTACAGGATGGAAATGTGTTTTTTTAAATCTATAGTTTTTTTAAAGCCAGTAAGATTATTATGAGAATCGTCAGAAAAGTAAAGCTGTAAATAATGTAAAGCCTTGTTTTCTCTGATTTTGTGATAAAAGTTGTTTCTTCCTTGGTATTTTCTATTGTGTTTCCCAAGATTATAGTTTCCTTATTGGGATTTTCTCTTATTTGCGGAGAATCTATAGGATTATTGATTAACTCTGATTCTTGGGCCTCTTGCTCATTATCTGATTCTTCTTCAGGTGATTCATCATCTTCGTCTTCTTCAGAACTATCATTGTCTGATGTATTTTCCCTTGTTTCAGGATCCTCCTCTTGGGATTTAGAGCAGATATTTTCAGACTCTTTTGAAGATTCTGTAAAAATC
>CAZWLX010000101.1:0-2492 GCA_964634845.1 Candidatus Woesearchaeota archaeon
CGAGTTCTAACAGCAAGAGTTTTACTTTTCTCTTCTTTATCTCCAATAACAATTGCATAAGGAATTTTCATCAATTCGCTATCTCTTATTTTCTCGCTCACTTGAGCATTTCTCACATCGCTTTCAGCTCTAATTCCTAATTCCTTAAGTTCATTAGCAAACTTTTCAACAGCTTTTATATTTCTATCTGTAAATGAGATAACTCTAACTTGTATCGGAGAAAGCCATGTTGGTAAATTCCCAGATAAATGCTCTAACAATATCCCTATAAATCTCTCTAAACTTCCAAAAATAGCTCTATGAATAACAATTGGTGTTTTCGCCTTTCCATTTTTGTCAGTATATTCAATCTCAAATCTTTGAGGCATTTGCATATCTAATTGTATTGTCGCTAACTGCCAGTCTCTCTTTAAAGAATCTTTAATATGAATATCAATCTTAGGTCCATAAAAAGCTCCGTCTCCTTTATTAATTTTATATTTAACTTTTGCTTTTTTTAAAACAGCTTCTAATTCTTTCTCTGCTTCATCCCAATCTTTTTTATCTCCCATAAACTTATCAGGCCTTGTGCTCAATTCCAAAGAATATTCAAATCCAAATGTATCTTTGTATATCTCTTTAATCATGCCAAGAATATTTTTTATCTCACTTCCAATCTGCTCTTTACTGCAAAATATATGAGCATCATCTTGTGTTATTCTCACAACTCTAAATAAACCAGATAGCACACCAGATAATTCTTTTCTATGAACAACTCCAAATTCAAACAATCTCAATGGTAGCTCCTTATAACTTCTTGTATTAGTTTTATAAACAAGCATCATTCCAGGACAATTCATTGGCTTTACTCCTGATTCTTTATTTTCATATTCGCTAATAAACATATTTTCTTTGTAATGCCCCCAATGCCCTGAAACTTTCCATAATCTGCTATCTAATATTTGAGGAGTCAAAATTTCTTGATATTCTGCTTTCTCATGAAGTTCTCTTGAAAATTTAACAAGTTCATTAAATATTATAAGCCCATTTTTATGCCAAAATGGTTGCCCTGGAGCAACTTCATTAAAACTAAATAAATCTAATTTTTGTCCTAAAATTCTATGGTCATTATCTTTTAATTTTGAAGTATCTAACTTGCTTCTTGAAATTTGTTTTAACAATTGTTTTTCATCATATTTCTCATCTTTATCAGAAACATTTCTAACTATCTTTCCTTCTTCTTTAGCTTTCTCAGAAACAACTTTGCCAAACTCCTTGCTTAACTCTGAAAGAGGATGCCCTTTGCATTTTAATTCAAATTCTTTATAATATCCAAAAGGAGCTCTTGTAACATTTAATTTTTCTTGTCTAAGCAAATCTCCTGCTAAATACAAATATTCTTGTGCTTTTTCAGGCTTAGCAAGATTTCTTGATAAATGAGCATAAGGATAAAGAACAATCTCCTTTGCTTTCACATCTCCAGCTGTTTTTAAAACACTCTTAACAAGCTCTTTAACTTCGTTTTCAGTATCATGCTCTTCTATCGCCGTAAGCACAACAAGTGGCTCTTTAACTTCTATTTCTCCCTTAACATCCAAGTTCTCTGCATCTTTCAAAGCTTTCTTCAAAGCTTTAAATTTAATATAATCGCAATGTAAAGTTATTATTCTCATTTTATTCTCTAATCTTCTTTAACTAATTTAAATGATTGAGATTTAAAAAGTTATGCAGATTTATTATTTATTGAATTTCGCGAATTCTAATTCCAGTCTTTTGAGCTAACCTAACTCCTTGAAGATATTCTCTGCTTCTCCCTTTAGTGTCATCAGTAAGACCCCTATTCATTGTTTCTGCAAACCCCTTAATTCTGTCTTCGCTATCTCCCAATTGTCCAACAATATACTCAGCAAACCCAAAAGCTCTATTTCCATAATGCCTAAGAATCATTATTTTTATATTATACATAGCTCTATTAAATAAAAATCTTGTGAGAATAAGCTCGTTAGTTGCAGCCCTTCTATCATCATAAAAAACACTTTTCAGTTGAATAGGTTCATCATCCAAACGCATTAATTATTTACATTTATTAAATATTTAAAGATGTTGTTAATTCAAAAGCTCTAATAACTTTTCTAAATTAATATCTGCTTGTCTCGTCCAAGAAATGTTTGTTAAGAACCTTGACCAAATTGTATTGCGCTTCCATCTGGAAATACCATACATTTTCCCCTACCTTGAATCTCTGCCCAAACACAAGGCATTCCCGCTTTATATTCGGTAATATATCCAACTACTGATGCATCGGGCCCTATTTCAGGAAAATGCAATCTTCCTCCCCATACTTCTATAACTCCGCCAGGACATCCAAATTCAGGATCAGCAGCGCAATCCAAAGTTCTTCCCATTGCACGTTGATGACTTTCTTTTAATTCCCTAGCTAATTTTGTAGCATAACTTTCAGTAGAAAATTCATAACGTTTTGTCATTTCTACGCTTACACGATTAAAATCCAT
>CAZWLX010000102.1:0-2452 GCA_964634845.1 Candidatus Woesearchaeota archaeon
TTCATCTACTTGCATAATTGTTCTTGGAGAAGAGATATTAAAAAGTTTTGTAGAAAATTTCACTACTTTGTTAGATGAAAATCAAGAAGAAATTAAATTAAGCTCTTTTAACTTTTATCTCTAATTCGCCACTTCTAATTCTCTGAGTCATATCATCAAGTAGAGCAATTTTATCAATGGGAACCATGCAGATAGAACGTGCAACCCAGTGAGGCACCCAAATACTTCCCGCTCCTTCATTATCAGGCAAATCAATACTCTCCCCAATATTTGCCGCAAGATAATGGTCTGTCTCTCTATCAAAAATCCAATCTTGGTAAGTTAGAGGTTTGTCGCCATATCTATCACGATCTCTCTTGTTCAGAGCACTATTAGGAAGTCTTTCATTAAGAGAAAATCCTAAAAAGTTAGGGACATGCCCCTGAAATGCTTCATTTGCTTCAGCAATAATTCTATGAGTATCCTGCACCCAGCGGTAGGTTGTCATCTTAAACAACGCAACTTTATCGTCTGTCAAATCTAAACCAGTTTCTTCCATGACCTCTCTTTTAAACGCTGCTTGAGGAGTTTCTCCATCTTCTATTCCTCCCCCAAAGAAAGAAACATTTCCTGGCCAGTAAAAAGGATAACTTCCTGGTTTGAAGAGTTCTGGTCTTGAAACATACAAATCAGATTTATCAACTTCTCTTCCCTGAACCAAATAACTAACATTATATCCGGTTCCACTTACGAGTATTAAGTTTACAGATACTTCGTCTGCCATAAACCTGATTATAATTTTGATATTTAAATCTTCTTGCTAACTTTTAATTATGAGAAGTAGTGAAAATTTATAGATCATTAATTATCACACAGACCCCTAAATAATAACCTTAGATTTTAATCTTTGAAGTAAGAGTTTATGATTCTCCGGCAGATATGATTGCCTAATTGTTCCTTAATTTTTTTAGAGCTTTTATGACTTATATGTTAAGAAAGCTTTCCAGAATCCTGTGAGAAATATTATGTGAACAATTGGAGCTAATAATAAATAAATTAAAAATAAGAATAGAGAACGCTTAATAGGAAATACAATAATTATCGGGATAATTCCTAAAATAGGTGTTGCCTTGAAGAGTCTTTTCCAAAATCCATTTAAAGAACTTCTGAATTTTTTTGTCAAAGCTCCTGAAGCTTTTGCATATTTATATTCTAGAAATAATCTATCTCTGCCTGAAAAGAAATGATAGTGGGAAACTCTTGTGCTAGGATATGCTATTTTGCCCTTGTTTTTTAGTTTCATGTATAAGTCATCATCAATCCCGATTATGTTTTTGTCCTCGTTAAAATATCCTATGGACTTTAATACTGAAGCTCGGTAAGCACATCCTCTTGCGTCTAAAGTCGGGCGGATAACTGTCTGCTCTTTTATTGTGAGAGCTTTTGCGATTAAATCAAATTTCTTCCAGAGATTGTAAGGAGTGACTATGACATCTGAAACAGTTACAATTACTTTTTTATCTTTTTTTAATGGCTTAATAAGATTTTCAAGCCATTTTTCTCCGTGAGGGACGCAATCCTGGCTTAATGTGACGACAATATCTGATTTTGCTTTTTTCAGTCCTGTATTTATTGATTGTGCTTCTGGAAGATTTCTTGTTTCTATTATTTTTGCCTTTATTGTTTGTTTTTTCAGAATCTCTTTTATTTTAGAATATATCTTTTTATCTTCTTTGTATAATGGAATTATTATTGGAATTGCCATTTTAAATTCAAAAGAAAGAGATTTATAAACCTTTTATTATGTTTAGTTTTATGGATAGAGAGTGAAGATAAAAATGAAGATACAAAGATCAGGAGAATCTTTAACCTTCATTTTCTTGAATAGAGAGTGAAGATAAAAATGAAGATACTGGAATTAACTTTATTTACAGAAGGAATTGATGGAGTTTGGACAAGAGTTAAAGAAGAAGCTCAAAGATTAAGTAAAAATGGGCATGAAGTTAAAATCTTTTCCAGTGATTTTGTCAAAGGTGATGAAAAAGGAAAAAGAGCAAAGAGCAGGGAAAAGTTAGGAAAGATAGAGATAATTAGATTTCCTGCCAGAAAACTTGGAGGAGAGTCTTTTATGAACTGGGATTTTGAAGGAGAGGCAATGAGATTTGAGCCGGATGTGATTATTGCTCATAGTTATAGGCATATGCATACTGTTCAGGCGCTGAAAATATCTAAAAGATTGGGAGCTAAGATATTTTTAGTAACTCATGCTCCTTTTGTTGCAGGAGATGGCACCAGAGATTTAAAGTCAAAAATAGGAGTTAGAATCTATGATTTTTTTATAGGACCTATGACATTGAATAAATTTGATAAAGTTATTGCAATAACAAAGTGGGAATTACCTTACTTAAGAAAATTAGGAGTTGAAGAAGGAAGAATAGAATATATTCCAAATGGTATTCCTGAAGAATTTTTT
>CAZWLX010000103.1:0-2451 GCA_964634845.1 Candidatus Woesearchaeota archaeon
CTTTTGATATAAATGCCCTTCCTAAACATCTTCTCAAAAGCAGAAAGAAAATCAACCCCCGAAAAACCTAAAAAACTCCCGATAATAATAATTGACAACAGAGAAAAATCCTCGCTCGTCCCATCAGAATTAAAAGCTCTCGGATTTTTCCTTCAATTCAAACAACTCCAAGTCGCAGACTATCTAATAGGAAACACAGCAATAGAAAGAAAAACTGTTCCCGACCTCAAATCATCAATAATAAACAAACGCCTAATACAACAATTAATAGAACTAAAACAATATCCAGCTCATTTACTAATAATAGAAGGAACTCAATCTGAATTATATAATAGCATAACTCTCCATGAAAACGCAGTTCGTGGTTTGCTCCTGTCAATTGCCGCAGAATTTAAAGTTCCAATTCTTTTTTCTAAAAATGAAAAAGAAACAGCACTGTTTATCTCAATATTAGCAAAAAAATCCCAAAAACCTTTTTCTCTTCGCCCAAGCAAAACTTTCAAATCAAAAAAAGAACAACAGCAATTCATCTTAGAAGGTTTTCCAAACATCGGTCCAAAAACCGCAAAAACACTTTTAAAAGAATTCAGCTCTTTATCAAATATATTCAAAGCATCTCTTGAAAACCTAGAAAAAATAATAGGCAAAAAAGCCAAAGATTTCAAAGAATTACTTGATTAAATTCCAGAAAATAAATAATCCAAATCAACTACATAGCTCTCTCCCCTACGATCCCCATCTACAAAACGAACAAAAATTCTCCTTCCTCCATCTTGTCTTTCAAAATATTCAAATCCTAAAGACTCTCTGTTTCTCATTATAGCTTCCAAAACTTCATCCCTATGGGTAGTCCCGATAATAAATGCCCACCCAATAGGAACTCTATCAAAAGATGGAGAACCATCGATTTTACTTCCAGGATTATATCTTCGTCTTTCCCTCTTCAAATTTTCTAGAATACTAACAATAACAGAATTAACTCGAGGATTATCATGATAACCTCTATCTTCTATTCCTTTAATATCCATCAAAATACAAATACCTTTCTTCAATACTTAAACACTTATCTACTCCAGCACAACAATTCTAAAGGCCAAAACCTTTTTATCTCCATAAACATCATAAATCTTTCCTTTTACTTCTATTTCTTTCTCTTCAAATTGAACCTGTCCAATTCCACAACTATCACATAAAACTTCAATTTCATTGTCCAACTCCAAAATCACACTTTCCCCGAACTTCCTCTCTGAAACAACAAGCCCTTTCAAAATAACTTTACTATTTATTTCTAGGCTATCAATTTCTTCTTGACTATTAACTTTCTTCTCATCGCTATAAATCATTATTAACAACAAAACAAATATTCCTATTATTGCTCCAATAAATGCCCATCTTCTGCTTATCACACAATTAACAAAAACATAATGTTTATATTACTATTTCTCTCTTTTAATGCATGAATGATAAAGCTCGTTATGAACTAATTACAAGAAACCTCCAAGAAGTGATTGGCTTAGAAGATTTAAAGAAAAAACTAAAATCTCAAAAATCTCTTTCAATATATTGGGGAACAATGCCTACTGGAAGCATTTCAATAGCCTATTTTTTCCCAATGTTAAAAGTATCTGACTTCCTAAAAGCAAATTGCAAAGTAAAAATTCTTCTCGCAGATTTACATGCAGCTCTTGATTCAGTTCCTTGGAATATTCTAGAAAAAAGACAAGAATACTACAAAGAAGCAATAAAACAAATAATAAAAACAATTGGAGTTGACTTAAAAAAACTTGAATTTGTTGAAGGCTCTAAACTTCAGCTAAATAAAGAATATTTTCATGATGTTTTAAAGCTCTCAACTTATACCTCTATTCACGATGCAAGAAAAGCAGCATCAGAAATGGTAAAAAACATACAGGGAGAAGATGCAAAACTCTCTGGATTAATATATCCAACAATGCAAGCTCTTGATGAACAATATCTTAATGTGGACGCGCAATTTGGAGGAATGGACCAAAGAAAAGTAATGGTATATGCTCGTGAAGCTCTTCCAAAAATAGGTTACAAGCCAAGAATTGATCTAATTAATCCCTTAATTAGAGGACTTGTCGGAGAAAAAATGTCTTCATCAATTGAAGCAACAAAGATAGACCTTCTTGATTCTCCTGAAAAAGTAAAATCAAAGCTACAAAAGGCAGAATTCATTGAAGGAAATCCTAACAACGGAGTAATGGCTCTTCTAAAATATTTTATCTTTATTCTTAAATCTGACAAGTCAGAAACTCTAATAATAAAAAGAGATAAAAAATTCGGACCTTCCATGACATACAAATCCTATGAACAATTAGAATCAGATGTCATAAACAAGAAAATTCATCCTCTTGATATAAAAAACTCTGTTGCTTATGAAATTTCAGAAATTCTAAAAAAAGTCCAAACTCCTAAGCTAAAGAAATT
>CAZWLX010000104.1:0-2448 GCA_964634845.1 Candidatus Woesearchaeota archaeon
AGACATGTTGAAGTTTGAAACAGAAGGGGCGAAAGTTCTGAATATTCCTTATGAACAACCTTCTGATGTTGATAAAAAGAAAGATATTATCTCAAGAAAAAAGGCAAAGTATTATGCTTATGTAGGGAGGTCTTACTAAAATGGCAGAATTAAATTTTAAAGCAGGGGATGAAGTTAGACTTAGATTAGCACATAAAGAATTAGATGGGAGAGTTTTAGAGACAGGAGAAAGCGGAATTGTTTTGCTTAAATTGGAGAGCGGATACAATATTGGAATTCCTAAAAATAATATCTTAGCTTCGAGAATTTTGAAGAAACATGGAGAGGAAATTAAGAATTATCCTGTTCCTGTTGAAGGGAAAAACAGGAAAAATATTGGATTAATTGTTACAGGGGGAACTATTGCCAGCAAATTGGATTCAAAGACAGGAGGTGTTAAGCATTTAGTTGATATTGGAGAGTTTGCAAAATTTTATCCTGAATTATTTGAAATTGTTAATGTTAAAGAAATTGAAATTCCATTTATGAAGGCTTCAGAAAGTATGGATAGTGAAGATTGGAAGAAAATTGCCAAAGCTTGTGAAAAGATGTTAGATGATAAAGATATAGATGGAATTATTGTTACACATGGAACTGATTTTTTAGGATACACAAGCGCTGCTTTAAGTTTTATGTTGCATGATTTAGGAAAGCCAATAGTTTTGACATATAGCCAGAGAAGTATTGATAGAGCAAGTAGTGATGCTTCAATGAATTTAATTTGCGCTGCTCATATGGCTATAAGTGATTGCGCTGAAGTCATGTTAGTTGGACATGCAAGTGTAAATGATGATTATTGTTATGCAATGCCTGGAACAAAAGTCAGGAAAATGCATAGTAGCAGAAGAGATGCTTTTAAAACGATAAATAGTATTCCAATTGCAAAAGTTTTTCCTAATGGAAAGATAGAGTTTTTGAGATCTTATAGAAAAAGAGATAATAAAAGAAAGACAATATTAAATAGCAGTTTCGAAGATAAAGTTGCTTTGTTGAAGTTTTATCCAGGGCAAGAGCCAGAGATTTTGGATTATTATGCTTTGAAATGTAAAGGTATTGTTATTGAAGTTTCTGGATTAGGGCATTTGCCTGTTAGTGAGAGTAAAAATAGCTGGATTCCAAGACTTAAGAAACATATTAAAAATGGATTGATTGTCTGCGCTGCTACGCAAACAATTTATGGGAGATTAGATCCTAAAGTATATAGTAATGGAAGAGAGTTAGAGGAAGCAGGAGTTATATTTTTAGAAGATATGTTAGCTGAAACTGCTTTAGTAAAATTAGGATGGGTTTTAGGGCAAAAAGGATTTAGGTCTAGTGTTCGCGAAAAGATGTTGCAGAATATTTCTGGAGAGTTGAATGATAAGATTGGTTTGGAAGAGTTTTAGTTACTTTTGCATAATTCTTTTTTCTATTCTATCCAGTTGTTTTTGGATTTCACCCACTTCACGGGCAGCTTTTCTATTTACAGCGTAATCGTATTCAGAGCGAATTCTATCTTTCTGAGCTTCCCTATTCTGAGACATTAAGATTATTGGAGCTTGGATTGCTGCGAGACATGAAAGAGCTAAATTTAATAAAATAAATGGATAAGGATCAAATGGAATATTGTTTAAAACTTTAATTAAGTAATAACTATTAAACCATATCCATGAAATCATTATTATTATAAAAATTACAATAAATGTCCATGAACCCATCCATGAAGTTATGAAGTCTGCTGATTTTTGACCTATCGTAAGTTTTTGATTTAGAACAGGATGAGAATTTTGCTCTACTTTTTTAATTGCTTTTTGTTTTAGTTCTTTTGGATTATTCATGTTCTCTTTTTTGTATTTTTATAGTTGGGGATCAAGAGTTATAAAGTTTTAGATTTGTTGCTTTTCAGTAGAGAAAATCAAGTGGTTTGTTGTGCCTTTTTAGGGGTGATAAAGGGAAAGGTTTAAAAGGTGGTTTTTTCGTTATATTTTTATGAAACTATCAATGAGTTTAATTAAACATTTGGAAGATAATAGTGAGTGGGAACACTTTAGAAGAGAATACGATGCTCTGCATGGCACTGGCGAAGATGGTAAAGATTATGCTAATACAGTTGCGGGGTGCTTAGAAATATCTCACGATTTGAACCATAGGAATATTCCTTATTGTATTTTAGGAGGTTTGGCTGTTGCTTTTCATTTACATCAAGTCGATCACGATGCTTTTTTAACCTGGAGAGGAACTTCTGATATAGACCTTTTGGCACCTAAGAATAATGATGTTGTGGGTGTTTTGAATTCAAATGGATATACATATAGAAATTCTAAGTCAGGAATGCGCGGGGTTACTGGAAAAGGCAAAGTTTTTGATTATGTAAAAGATGATAATGGGGAAAATCTTATTGTTGGTTTGAGGTCTGGAGTGGAAGTTAGG
>CAZWLX010000105.1:0-221 GCA_964634845.1 Candidatus Woesearchaeota archaeon
CTCTTTAAAGGAGGAAGCAGTGCAGGAGAAAATAGAAGCCCATTAAGAAGTTCAAGAGAGAGATTAACAGGAGGAGGAGTTTCTTCAGGACCTTTAAGTTTTATGAAAGGATATGATGCCTATGCAGGAGCTATTAAGTCTGGAGGAAAAACAAGAAGAGCTGCTAAAATGGAGATTCTTAATGTTGACCATCCAGATATTATGGACTTTATTCTGGCTAA
>CAZWLX010000105.1:231-2437 GCA_964634845.1 Candidatus Woesearchaeota archaeon
CTAAGCAAAATGAAGAGAAAAAAGCATGGGTATTAATTGAAGCTGGTTATTCTGGGGGATTAAATGGAGAAGCTTATTCAAGTGTGTTTTTCCAGAATAGTAATTTGTCTGTAAGAGTAACAGATGAATTTATGGAAGCTGCTAAAGCTGATAAAGAGTGGCAGACAAAATACATAACAACAGGAGAAGTCTGTGAAACTTTAAAAGCAAAGGAAATGCTTGATAAAATTGCAGAAGGAACATGGGTTTGCGGTGATCCTGGAATACAATGTGATTCTGTTATAAATAAATATCATACATGCAAAAACTCCGGGAGAATTAATGCTAGTAATCCTTGTTCTGAATACATGTTCCTTGACGATACTGCTTGTAACTTAGCAAGTATAAATTTAATGAAGTTTAGAACAAGTGATGGAAGATTTGATTATGAGATGTTTAGAAAAGTTGTTAGAAGAATGATAGCGGCTATGGAAATTCTTGTTGATGGCGCATCTTATCCTACAGAAAAAATAACAGAAAGAAGCCATATATATAGGACGCTTGGTTTAGGGTATGCAAATTTAGGAGCTTTGTTGATGTCTCTTGGATTGCCTTATGATTCTGATGGAGGTAGAGCTGTAAGTGCTGCTATTACTGCTATAATGTGCGGAGAATCTTATAAGACAAGCGCAGAGTTGGCAGGATTAGTAGGTCCATTCTTAGGATATGAAGAAAATAGAAAGCCAATGTTAGAAGTTATAAGGATGCACAGAGAGCATGTTAAAGATATTGATGTTGAAAAAATTCCTGCTGATTTAAGAGAATTGGTAAATGTTGCATGGGATTGCTGGACAGAAGCTCTCGAACTTGGAGAAAAATATGGATTTAGAAATGCCCAGACAACTGTTTTAGCCCCTACCGGAACAATTTCATTTTTAATGGATTGTGATACAACAGGAGTTGAGCCTGATATCGCCCTTGTTAAATATAAAGTCCTTGCAGGAGGAGGAATGTTAAAGATAGTTAATAAAGGAGTTAAACTTGCGCTAGAGAATTTAGGATATTCAGAGCAGCAAATTAAAGATATTGAATCTTATATTGACAAAAATGATACTATTGAAGGAGCGCCTCATTTGAAAGAAGAGCATTTGCCTGTATTTGACTGTGCTTTCAAACCTGCTAATGGAAAAAGAAGCATACATTGGAGAGGGCATGTTGATATGATGGCTGTTACACAACCATTTATTTCAGGAGCAATAAGCAAGACCATTAATATGCCTGAAAAATCTAGTGTTAAAGACATTAGAGAAGCATATATTTATGCATGGGAAAGAGGTTTGAAAGCTGTTGCAATTTACAGAGAAAATAGTAAGAGAAGCCAGCCACTAAATACAAAGAAGACAAAGGGAGAGATGATGGATAGGGAAAAAGAGATTGTAACTGTTCATGCAGAGAGAAAGAAACTTCCTCAAACCAGAAAGTCAATAACGCATAAATTTGAAATATCAGGGCATGAAGGATACTTGACTGTCGGACTTTATGATGATGGCAAACCAGGAGAGATATTTGTAAGTATGCATAAGACAGGAAGCACGATAAGAGGACTTATGGATTCATGGGCGACTTCTGTTAGTTTGAACTTACAGTATGGAATTCCTGTTGACACATTATTTAGCAAATTCAGGCATCAAAAGTTTGAACCTGCAGGATTTGTTAAAAATCTTGGAGGAGGAGAAATTGATTCCAAAGTAAAGCAAATTAGAACTGCTTCATCTATTGTTGATTATGTTTCTCAATTTATGTTAAATAATTTTGGAGTTTCTTCAAACAAACCTAAAGTAGAACTTCAGATAATCAACGAAGAAGCTGACAAACAAGCAGAGTTAGGAGAGTTTAAAAGGGAAATTGATGGAAAGTTACAAAGCAGTTTAGATTTAGATAAAAGCTATGAAGAAAATGAATCAAGCGATGAGGATTTGAAAACAAGAGTGTGCAGTGTTTGCGGTGCTGTTGGAACATTAAAGAACACTGGAAATTGCTCTGTCAGATGCACGTCATGTAATAGCAGTATTAGGTCTGGTTGCGGAGAATGAACCCGACCTATTTTTGTTACCCTTATTAAGTAAATACATAATAGAAAAGTTTAAATACTTGGTTTTTTCTAGTTTTTTATGGATAACGAAAGAGACGCAAGAAAAGTTATAGAATTTGTATGTACTGGCAATAG
>CAZWLX010000106.1:0-2386 GCA_964634845.1 Candidatus Woesearchaeota archaeon
TTCAGAGTAGACTAGTTGCCAGGGTTTCCTGGAGCGAGTAGTTTTTGTATCACTTTTATTATGTTCTCGCAACCTGCGAGCGATGTTGGTAGTTAAACCTGTGTAATAAGTTCCATCCTTCTTGCTTTGGATGAAAATCTTTTTCAACATTATAGGCAGTCATAGCTTCAACTCTTATATTCCCAAAATCCAACTCATCACCTATCTCAATTATCTGCATATCAATATTTTCAACCTTAGCAATCTTACTTTGAGCATCAGCAGGAATCACAATAACAGTTCCCTTTCTGCTAAGTGCTTGTATATCTTTTATAGAACAATGGTCGTAATGACTATGGGTTATCAAAATCAAATCAACTGATTCTATCTTCTGACTTATATTATAAGGATCTATAGCAATTCTCTTTCCATTCTTTGCAACTATCAAAAACCCAGAATGCCCTAAAAACTCCAAATTAACTCCATTTATTTCCATTTTTATTTATCTCTCCCTTTAAAAATGGGAATTAGCGGACTTCCTGTCTGCTTTATTTCCATAAACAAGCAAAAAATCAACAAGATTTAAATTTATCTGTCATACCAATGCTTTGTTATTTCAAAATCTCTTTTGAAATTAATAAAACCAACACCTAAAGACAAAACAAAACCAGCTCCAGCCAAAGCATAAATAAAATTATTTTGAAAATTCAAATAATTAGTCAAAATTATTCCTCCACTTACAAAACATCCGATTATTGCTCCAGCACTCCATTTTGCAACACTCTTCCTATACTCCTCACTTTCGTTCTCTATATTCTCTATATCAATAAATGATTCTTCAGGAGTAAACCTCAAATTTCCTTCTCTTCTATCAAAAGATAAATCATCTAAATTCATATTTTCTCAATCTCTCTGGCAAGTCCCAATAACTTCCCATCTTCTCCTTTTCCGCACATTATCTGTATTCCGACAGGAATCTCTTCTTTTCCTTCCTTTACAAATCCAGCAGGAACACTTATAGCACAAATTCCTGCTAAATTACTCGGACATGTCAAAGCATCTGCAGCATATATTTCTTCAATTTTCATTTTTTCTCCCTGCCCAATTTTCCAAGGCAAAACAGGCACAACAGGAGAGATAATGCAATCAACTTTTTTAAAAGCTTTTTCAAACTCTTTAGCAATCAACTCCTTAACTTTCAAAGCTTTTTGATAATATTTTCCAGAAAATTCTGCCTTACTTATCTCTGAACCTCCTAATATTCTTCTTAAAACTTCTTTGCCAGAAACATCTTCAATTTTCTTTCCATATTTTCTCCCGTCAAATCTCCTAGTTCCAGAAAAAAACTCTGTATAAACCAAAGGATAATAAGTTTCAACAGCAAGCTCAATATTTTCAATCTCAATATCTCCAACACTCCAATTAAATTTCTCCCTAATTTGTTCAACCTTTTTATCAATAACTTTCTGAATTCTTGAATCAACTCCTTTAAACTTCAAAACTCCAATTTTAATTTTCTTATTTTTATAATTATCTATCTTCAAATCTCCAGAATCACAAGACATAGTATCTCTATCATCTTTTCCATAAATCACTTTCATAACTTCAATAACATCGCCTGTATTACTCCCTAAAACTCCTATCTGATCAAGCGACATTGACAAATCAATTAATCCATGTCTTGAAACAGCTCCATAACTCGGCTTTATTCCTATAACTCCGCAATGCGAAGCAGGATTTCTAATGCTTCCTCCCGTATCACTTCCTAAAGCAAGATCACAAAATCCTGCTGCGACAGCTGCTGCACTTCCTGAACTGCTTCCTCCAGCAATTCTTCCCAAAGCTCTCGGATTTTGTGTAGTTCCAAAAGCACTATTTTCCCCAGAACTTCCAGAAGCAAATTCATCACAATTCAACATTCCAATTATCAATCCATCCTCTTTCCTTATCTTCTCAATAACAGTAGCATCATAAGTACTTTTATAATTCTCAAGAGTCTTAGAAGCACATGATGCTGTAAGTCCAAGAACATTAATATTGCTCTTCACTCCAAAAACTTTTCCAAAAAGCTTTCCTCTCTTTCCTTTTTTATCATCAAATTCTCTTGCCTCTTTCAGCACGTCTTTATTAAGCTCTAAAAAAGCCCTTATCTCCCCATCTTCCCTTTTTATCCGAGACAAAAATCCTTTTACCTTATTTTCGATCTTCATCTTTTTCTCCTTTTCGAAAATTAATGGTTAAAAAATTTCCTATTTTTTCTACTTTTTCTTCAACACTTTTCTCAACAGCCATAATTATCTTAGAAGTAAATGATTAATAAAACTTCTTACTCCCGATAACAATTTTAAAGGTTTGGAAAACGCAGAAGTTTTAACTCTTGATGATAATTAATCTTTCCTAATTTAAG
>CAZWLX010000107.1:0-240 GCA_964634845.1 Candidatus Woesearchaeota archaeon
CCTATCTGGAATTTCTTTTTTGGTGGGATATTTGTTTGGTGAATTTGAATTTATTTCTGCAATAGTCGGGTTTGTTTTAGCAACAGTAGGGTTTATTCTGATGTTTAGGACAAGAAAAAGAGCGTTGAGAATGAGTGTAGGGCGAGCCATGGTTACGGTCAAAAGAGGTTATTATTAATTTTTCTGGGAAGGATTTATATAGATATTTTTGATTGTTAAATTATGTTTGAGAAAAGAATG
>CAZWLX010000107.1:250-2255 GCA_964634845.1 Candidatus Woesearchaeota archaeon
AGAGTTTACATTAAAGATAATTGTTGCTGTTATAGGCATATTGATTTTGATTGGATTGCTTGTTTCTCTTTATGTTTCATTTAAGAATCAGCAGGAGTTGAGACAGGCAGAGGCTACTTTAAACAATATTATTGAAGGAATAGGTATTGCTGAAAGCAAGGGAAGTTATGAAATGACCTTGGTTTCCCCGAAGGGGTGGATTTTTGCTTATTTTGACAGTAGTAAGTTTCCTCCTCCTGATTCTTGTTTTGGCGAAGATTGTTTGTGCTTTTGTAGTACTGCTTGGGTTTTAGATGTAGGACCTTTTGGAGGAACAGTGTTTAAGAAATGTACTGGAGATGTTGTTTGTAAGGTGTCTGATGCAGAGCTTGTTGAAGAGCAGAGCGATTTAGAATTTGATATTATTCTGAACAAGCCTATTGACATCATTATCAATAAAGAATCAACAGGAGAGATATCAATAAAGAGAACATGAAATTATTGAATAAAAAAGGAGATATGGAGTATTTAGTCAGGATTTTGGGATGGATTGTTGCGTTGGCAATATTTATTAGTGTTGTTTATCTTTTATTGAAGAGATTTGGAGTGTGAATTTGTGAGGGGCAAATATGGGAATAATTAATAAAAAAGGAGAGTTGACAAGCAAGCAGATAATTACTATTTTAATTTTAATAGTTAGTTTTGCAGTTATTTTGATTTTTCTTTTTTCATTGAATTTAGGTAAAGAGACAGGAAGAGAAGCATGCAAACAAAGTGTTGAGCTAAGGGGGGTTGCTTTGCTGGGGAAATTTATGAGTTTTAATTGCAATACAGAATATATTTGTATTTCTGGAGGAGGAAAATGCGAAGGTGTTCCAGAGAAGACAAGTATTGTCAAGGTTTCTAATAGTGATAGCAATGAAGAATTGTTAAAAGAGTTGTTGAATTTACGAGAAAGTTGTTTTTGGCAGTTTGGAGAAGCAGAAATTAATATTGGAGATGGTGTTTGCGGTCTTTGTTCTGTTGTTTATTTTGATGAGTTTTTGAAGGGGAGGGAAGAGATAACTGCGGAGGAGAACTTTCAGTTTTTAGAAAGTAATAGTCCAAAAGGAAAAGAGATAAATTATATTCAGTATTTTTATAGATATAATACTTGGGATGAATTAAAGGCTGCTGCAGATCGTGAAGGGAAAGTTATAAACGGAATTGATTTTTCACAGAATTATATGGTTTATTATAGATATGGAACTAAGTATGCGATTGGTTTCGCACCTTATAACTCTCAAGAGATTAATAACTTGAAATGTGATAGTTTTGCAACTGTTTCGTGATTAGGGGTGAGATAGGAGATGGTGTGGGGAAAAAGAATGAATAAAAAGAGAACAGGAAATTCTCTATCATTCCTTCTTTTAAGAAGAGGAGAAAAAGAATGAATAAAAAAGGAATTGAAGTTTTGATGCAGAATCTTGTTTTTATTTTAATTGCGATTTTGTTTTTTTCAATACTTTTGTTTTTTGTTTCTAGGCAAGGAAGTAATGCAGGAGCTGTAGAAGAGGTGAATGCTAAGAAAATTGCTTTGGCAATTGATGCTGCTGTTCCAGGAACAGAGATTACATTGAATATAGAAGATGTTGTTAAGGAAGCTGAGAAAAATGAATTTACAGGAAGAGTGATAGTTATTGATAATGACTTGAGAGTTGTTAGAGTACAAGTAAAGGAAAATACAGGAAATAGTTATGGGTTTTTTAATGATGTTGATGTTGGATATAAGATAGAAGGAGACAATATTGTTCTTGAGATTGGAGGGAGTGGAGAATGATTTTTGGAAACAGGAAAGGAGATGAGAGAATCTTGAGCTTTTATTGGTTTATTATATTCGGGATTGTTGCTATTGTTATTGTTTCAGGAGTTTTATTAGTGCAGAAAGATTTAGATGTTAGAAATGTTGAAGCCAGGATATTAACTAACAAGATTATAGATTGTGTTTCTGACAATGGAATATTACAAGATGGGCTTATTAGCGAGA
>CAZWLX010000108.1:0-2188 GCA_964634845.1 Candidatus Woesearchaeota archaeon
ATAAGTTTAAAAACAACTTTTTTCTAAGAGAAATATGGGAATAGGACAAAATATTGGAAGTTTTATAATACAAAGTAAGAGAGTTTGGCATTTGCTGAAAAAGCCAAGCAATTATGAATTTAGTACAGTTGCAAAGGTTTCTGCAATTGGGATATTAGTCATGGGTGCTATTGGATTTTTGATAGCTTACTTAATGGGCTTCTTTGAGGGATTTTTTGGGTAAACAAAGATTTAAATAAGCTTATTTTATTCAGATTGTGTCATTGAACTACATCCCACTTTCATACCTTAGATTCTAGGGAGATTGGGCATAATGTAGGAGACGAAGGAAGAAAAAATGGAATTGAATAAAGCATTAGAATCCTTAAGAGCAGAGAAGGATAGAAAATTTGATCAAACACTGGATTTAATTATAAATTTAAAAGGAATTGATTTAAAGAGAGAGAATATCAATTTAGTAGTAAATATTCCTCATAAAGTAAAAGACAAAAGAGTTTGTGGATTCTTGACTAAAAGAAACAATCTTGTTAAAACAATTACAGAACCTGAATTTAAGAAATATTCTGATAAAAAAGAACTTAAGAAATTAATTAAAGAATATGATTTTTTTATTGCTCACGGAAGTTTAATGCCTAAAGTGGCAACTGTTTTTGGAAAAGTATTGGGCCCTGCTGGGAAAATGCCTAGCCCTCAACTGGGAATTATTACCCAAGAAGATGATAAGACAGTTGCTGCTTTGTTAGAGAAGGTTTCTAGAAGTGTTAAGATAAGAGCTAAAGAGCCAAGCATTAAGTTAGGAATTGGAAAATCAACAATGGAGAATGACAAGATAATTGAAAATATCAAAGCAGTTTACAATGCAATTGTAAATACTCTCCCTGCTAAGAAAGACAATGTGAAGAATGTTGAGATTAAATTCACTATGAGTAAACTAGCAAAGGTGGAGGTTTAACTAATATGGAAGAAAAACAAAAGATGAGAGAAGAAGGAAGAGCCATTACAACAGTTCCTCTATATAAGAAGAAGGCTGTTGAAGAGATTACTGATAAGATAAAGAGTAATAAAACTTTTTTGATTGCGTCTACGAAAGGTTTGCCAAGTAGCCAATTTCATTCTATAAAAAAGAAATTGAGAGGCAGAGCAGAAGTTAAAGTTGCTAAAAAATCCTTGGTTTTGAGAGCGATAAGTGGAATTAAAAAGGGAACTCTCCAGAATGTAAAAGATAAAATAGGGTCAGATGTAGCCTTATTCTTCTCTGATGTTGGTGCTTTTGAACTTTCTTCCTTATTAACAGAGAATCAAAGTCCAACAAGAGCAAAGGCAGGAGACATTGCGCCTGAAGACATAAAAATTGAACCAGGGCCTACAGAATTATTACCAGGACCTGCAATATCTGAATTATCAGGAGTTGGATTAAAAGTAGCTGTTGAAAATGGTAAACTTTCTATTAAGCAACCGCACACTTTGGTAAAGAAAGGAGAAGAGATAAACTCTAAAGTTGCGAGTGTTTTGGGAAAACTGGGAATTAGCCCGATGAAAGTTGGATTTATTCCTGTCGCAGCTTATTCTGCAACAGATGATAAAACTTACTTTGACATTAAGATAGACAAAGAAGGAACTCTTTCTGCTCTAAGAGAAGCAATAGGAAAGAGTTTGAATTTTACAGTTAATATAAAATATGTTAATTCAAATAATATTGGCTACTTTATAGCGAAATCTGGAGCAGAGGCTAAAGCTCTTGAGAAATTAGTTGAGGATAAATCTGGAGATGCAAAAGTTGAAGAAAAGAAAGAAGAACCTGTTAATGAAATTAAAGAAGAAGCCATAGGAGAAAGTAAAGATGGATAGAGCAATATTCGATAGGCAGATAGACGGAATATATGCTGCTGTAAGAAGCAGAGATACAGAAGAAGCTTTGAAATTAGCACGAGATGCTTATGGAGAAGCATTTAGCAGATATACTGAATTATTAGGACAGAAAAGGGTGCTTATGGCAGGACCTAGTAATAATTTTACTTCTCACCAAAAAATTGATGTCAATAGAGCAATAATTGATATAACACAATACCTTGCTAGACTTTCAGATATGATTGATAATTATGATTGGGAAAATAATGATAAGGGAGGAACTAGATAATGGAATATGTATACGCTGCTTTGCTTTTGCATAAATTAGGACAGCCTGTTA
>CAZWLX010000109.1:0-2156 GCA_964634845.1 Candidatus Woesearchaeota archaeon
CTTTCTTTTGCGTGGGGAATTTCATAGTTTTTATAAGCGACAATATTTAAATATTAGACTGATTTATTTTATAACATGAGAGACTGTTTGCAGGAAAGGTTAAAGCAAATGGAGGAAGAGAATCCCTCCTTGAATGCACATCCACAGGGACTAATAAAAGGAATAAGGGATAGGCTATATTTTCATAGGAGAGCTGTGAGAGGGGTTGTGGAAGAATATACTCCGAATGATCTGATGAGACATCGGTTAATATGTGCATTGGCGAAGACTAGACATATTCTAAGATTTTCTGCTTCTTGCAGGGCTAGTACATATAGACCCCAGTATATATATTAGATTTCAGTTTAATTTAAAGCGAGCCAACAAAAATTAAAAATAATTCCTGTTAGTTTCTCCCTTCTGAAATTAATTTTATCCTCGCTAAAGTTTTGTGAAACTAGTTGCACAAAAGCGGTTAAATAATTCTTGTTTCTTAAAAAAGACATGAATGAAGAAAAAACAACATCAAAAAAAGATGCTAATGTTATCCAGATTGACTGGAACTTTACAGCACAGTTAATTATTATTGCAATATTATTAGTTTTGATTGGATATAATTTGGCAGGAGGAAAGGTTGGAGTAAGTGGAAATACTATTGCTACTGGAATTGGAACTGTTTCTGCTTCTGATATTATCCCTAAAGGTGTTCCAGCTATTTATGGAAAAGAATTAGGAGTTAGTTATGATGATATCTCTCCAAATAATCAGAAATTGGCAGATGATACTATTGATAAATTAACAGAATATGAAGACATCGCTTTAAATGGAGAGTTGTTACAGAGATATATCAGAATTGGAAGTTCAATAAGTTGCGAGTATTGTTGTGGAGCAAAGGCCATTATATTTAGTAATGGAGAAAGAGCTTGCGGATGTGCACATAGTTATGCAATGAGGGGTTTGGCGAAATATTTGTTAACAGAGCATCCAGATATGACTGATGAAGAGATTTTAATAGAATTAGGAAAGTGGAAAGTTTTGTTCTTTCCTGGAATACATGAAGATAAAGCAAAAGCGTTAGAAGCTAATGGAATTGATTCAAAGAATTATATTAATTTGGCAAGTAATCTGTATAGGGGAATTGAGAAAGGACAGAGTTCAAATGGAGCAGGACAAATGGTAGGAGGCTGTTGAGGAAAATGCAAGTTAATAGAAATACATTGATGTGGATAATTATTGCTGTTTTGCTTGTCTTAGTTTTATTCATGACATTTAGTGATGGGCAAACAACAGGAGCAGCTGTTCAAGCAGCTTCTGCCGGAGCTAAAACAGCTGCGAGTTCTGCATCATCATATGGAATGGTTGGAGGGTGTTAAATAAAATGGAAATAAAGAGAACAGGAAATTCTCTAACCTCCATTTTAGGAGTTGTAAAATAAAATGGAAATAAAGAAAACAAGAAATTTTCTAATTCTCCATTTTTTGGGATAGATAAAAATGGAAATAAAAAGAAATACATTGATGTGGATAATTATAGTGGTATTGCTTTTAGTTGTAATCTTTTTGACTTTTAATTCTTCAAGTTTGACTGGAAATGTCATTGCCCAAGGTTATAATGAAATAGACACATCTGGATGGACAGATAATGAAATAATGAATTATGAAATGCATGGGACAATTCCCTCAAGAGTACAAAATTCTCAAAGGCAATCAAATTCATATGGAATGGTTGGAGGTTGCTGAGCAGAAGATGGGAAAAACAATTTGGATTATTGGAGTTATTGTCTTACTGGCAATAACAGGATTTTATCTTTTAGGAGATAAGAGCAATGGATATGTTGCTTTAGTTTCTGCTGGAGAAGTTGATTTCTATAAAAGTATGAGTTGCGGATGTTGTGGGTTGCATGCAGGATATTTAATGAATGATGGAGATTTAAATGTCAAAGTAACTGGATTTGATGATATTAATGAATTAGATAAGATAAAAAGAAATTATGGAGTGCCAAAAGAATTAGAAAGTTGCCATACTGCGATAATTCAAGGATATGTTGTTGAAGGGCACATGCCTTTGGAAGTTATAGATAAACTTTTGACAGAAAAGCCAGATATAAAAGGAATTGCTTTGCCAGGAATGCCTTCGGGAAGCCCTGGAATGCCTGGAGTTAAGAAAGGAGATTGGAC
>CAZWLX010000110.1:0-2147 GCA_964634845.1 Candidatus Woesearchaeota archaeon
AAGCACAAAAATTTGTGCCTTCTCGTTCTTGAGAAGGCATAGAGAACGGCCGAAACCCGAGTTCGACTCTCGGTAGGAGCATCTTTGTCTTCCGCAGTGAGCAAGTCCGCAGCACAGCGAGGAACTGTGCAACAAGAGAAGATCAAAGACAAAAGCAAGAGTGAATCAGAAAGAATAAGTAAATCAAAGAAAAAAATGGTAAAAAAGAAAAAATGTTTGGAATGCAAAAAAGAATTTGAATTTAATCCTAATGCAAGGTTTGTCAGAAAATACTGTGATGTTTGCAGTAAAAAAAGAAAAAAGATGTGGGACAATCAATGGAAATTAAAATTCGAAGACTTTAATGATGAAGATGAATAGAAACCAAAAAATGAAAGAAGAATTTTTCGAGAAGTTAAAAGAAAAAGTAAAACCTTACTTTGAAAAAGGCGGCAGCCATGCCTTTGACCACATAGAAAGAGTTTACAATCTAGCATTGAAAATAGGGGAAAACAAAAAAGCAGATTTGGATGTTATCAAAGCAGCAGTCCTTCTTCACGACATATCAAGATTAAAAGAAGATAACAAAGAAATTGAAGATCATGCAGAACATGGAGCTGAAGCAGCAGAAAAAATATTAAGAGAAATGAATTTCCCAAAAAATAAAATAAAAAATGTTGTCCATGCAATAAGAGTCCACAGACACAGTAAAGGCCTAATTGCTGAAACAAAAGAGGCAGAAATACTTCAAGATGCTGACAGACTTGATGCTCTTGGTGCAATCACGATTGCAAGGATGTTCTCTACAGGAGGAAAAATTGACAGACCATTATACGATCCAAAAATCCCACTTAATGAAACTCAAAAAACATATTACGCAAAAACCACAATACATGGGTTTTATAATAAAATATTAAAAATCACCCCAGAGACATTTAACACACAGTTAGCAAAAAAGTTAGCAAAGAGCAGATATGAATTTGTTGAAAAATTCTTAGATCAGTTCTTTAAAGAATGGAAAGGAGAATCTTAAATAAAGGTTTAAAAAGCCCATAAAGCAAAGTTTATTATTAAGTGACTATGGATACAAACTTTTTTACCTTAAAGATTAGAAAAGATAAAGTAATAGAAACTATTAATGTTGCCGCGGGCCTCGGTATTTTTATTGCAATATTCTCCATAATTTTATTTTTCTGGTTAGTGCCTAAATCTGAATTCTACTCAACAAACCTTATAATCGTTCTTGGAGAACTATTAGTATATTTATTATTAAGTCTTGGTGTGTTTCTAAAAAGCAGAATAAGTGCAATACTCTTATTAGCCATTTTTATATTTGATAAAATCTCTATTGGTATATATGCTATTATTTATAATATGGGCATAGTAAGCCCAACATCAAATTTTATAGTCGGGTTCTTCATAGCCTTTCTACTTCTAAGAGGAGTAAAGGCAACATTTGTTTATCATAAATATATGAAAAGTAAAGATTAGATAGCTAAAGCCTTAATTTCCCGTCTCTCCAATCTCTAATAATTTGATAAACAGTTCTATTCTCATCAACTCTATTCCCTTTCAATAAAAATCCTCTGGCTCTTCCAATTTCAAGCAAAACTTCATAATTTTCATTTCCCTTTAACTCAAAACCATAATAATCCTCTAACTTGTCTTTTCCCTTTTGTAAAAATAACTCGATAATCTTAAGAGCCACAGCTTCGGGATCTCTCAATCTCTCTGGATTTTTTGCTCCTAGAACTCCAAGCATAATTTCTTCATCTTTCCAAGGCACAACTCCAGGGCTATCTAAAATCCTCAAACTTCCTGCATTCACCCACTGAATACCTCTTGTAGTGCCTGCCTTTTTAGAAACCTTTGCCCTAGCCCTCTTAGCTAAAGCATTAATTATTGCGCTTTTTCCAACATTAGGATATCCAACTATACCTACTTTAGGAGTGTCAATCTTTTCCCTCTTGCTGGAAATAAAAATCTTTTCTTTTAGTTTGCTCGGCCCAATAGTCTTTATTCCAGAAACAAAAACAGAATCACTATTCTCGCTTCTAAGATAAGCAAGATAATTCTTATCCACAAGATCTATCTTCGTATAAACTTTAATCAGGGGCTTTTTAAACAATTTAGCAACCCTCTCAACTTCTTTATTTCTAGAAAGTCGG
>CAZWLX010000111.1:0-1508 GCA_964634845.1 Candidatus Woesearchaeota archaeon
TCAATCAAGAAAACTTCCCTATGTCCACCAAGTGCCATTTCAGAATATTCTTTCGCAATTTCAGCAAATTCCTCATTCTTCCCCATTGTTTTAGCCATATTCATATAAGCATTCAAATCTTCAACTTCTTGCTCTATCACAACTGTCCAAAAGCTTGAAGCAGTATCTGTTAAAATTCTTGTCTTTTTAGCAATGCCTGTTGCTTGAATATGTGGTGTTGCTCTTTTAAAAGTTTCAACTAATGCCTTTGCTTTTCCTGGCTTTGCATGAAAAACATTCCTAACCAAAAACATAAAAATCATAAGAATAAGAACTTTATATATTTTATGTTAAATACAGTTCGAACATCAATTTTAAACAAATTTATCCTCAATAATCCTGGAAATTGGCTTTCCTGTTTTTTCTTTCAAGGTCTTTAACTTTTTAAGAACTTTCTTATCAAGAGTTATGTAGATCCTTTCTCTGCCTATTGGCCATTCTCTTGTTTTGTCATATTCTTCCAGCATTTCAAATACTTCTTTACCTTGCTTCATTATTCTTTTATGTGCCTGTTTATTTAATTGCATTTTTTAATCTATCCTCAATCGCCCGAATTTCACTTATATTATTGGAGGCTACAGATAATATGTGGTGAGCGATTAAATCCTTGTCAATCTGTTTACTAAACTCATTTGCAAATGCAAACGCCAGATATGTTGCAGTTCTTTTATTTCCATCGCTAAAAGGATGATCAACTAATATTGCTCTCCAAAGATAAGCCAACTTTTTGTATTCCCCGAATTTGTTATTTTCTTGTTGTTTTAAAGCAAAGTCTAGGCTGGCATCATTTCTTAGATATCCTCCAAATCCCTTATTTATTCTTATTATATCTTCTTTACTTATTTTCATACGTATAGATATACGTTAGAAGTATATAAATCTTACGATTTTTGGAGTGCCAAAAGCCTTAAAAACAAAAACCATAACAAAATCTAATGGGAGACATTAGAACTACTGTCACATGCTACGATATCTTGAGCGCAGCGTGTGTAAAAGACGGGGCCCAAGAATTAACAGAGGGCATTTATTATGGAAATCCTCTTATTCCATATCAAGAAGCAAAATCAAATCAACTTAACTGGCTTTTGGATCAAGTTCATTGCGAAAGCGGTTCTGTAATCTTAGATATCGGTTGCGGAAATGGAAGTTTATTAAGAGAAGCTGGGAGAAGAGGGGCAATAGCAATAGGACTTACACTCTCTCCTCAGCAAGCTTCTTATTGCTCAAAAAGAGGATTGAATGCGCAAGTCATGAATTATAGACACATTCCATTAGAATGGAACAATGCATTCACAGGAGTAATTGCCAATGGATCTCTTGAACACTTTGTTCAAGTTGAAGATGTTATTGATGGGAGGGCTGATGAAATATACAGAGAAATGTTTGAAATAGCTTATCGAGTCTTAGTTCCGAGAGGAATGTTTGCCACAACAGCGATTCATTGCAGCAGAAATATAGACCCAATGGAA
>CAZWLX010000111.1:1518-2123 GCA_964634845.1 Candidatus Woesearchaeota archaeon
CCCAAACCAATTAGAAAGATGCGCGCAAGGACTATTTAAGCATATTGAAAGAGTTGATGGAACGCAAGATTACCATTTTACTTCGGAGCATTGGCTTGCCGATATGAAACTAGAATTATCAAGACCAAATCCAAAAGCTTGGTTTAATTTGGTTAAAAAGTTAATAAAACATCCAATAGCAACATCGAAGATGATAGATACTTTATTCTTTACTCAGGCTTGGGCTTGGCAATTCAGACTCCAAGCAAACGGAAATACTCCCAATACGCTTTATAGAGATGTCTGGGAAAAAGTCAACTAGACAAAAGCCTTTTAAACCCTTAATTTCTAAGCAAATCATAATAGAAAGAGAAAGATAGTGAATAACTACTTTTAAACAACTCAACATTTATAATATAAAGAGTTGTCTTACATTAAACAAACAAAGAATAAAATGAAAAACAAAGGAAGAAATTTCAATAATAAGAAATTTTCAGGAAAAAAGCAAAGATTCCCGGGAAAATTTCAAGATAAAAGAAAAGATATAGCAAGAGCTCCAGCTGTAAGGGCGACTATTTCACAAGCTTTGAGTTCAAATAACGAAGGAAAAGCTTTCATATTGCAAG
>CAZWLX010000112.1:0-2088 GCA_964634845.1 Candidatus Woesearchaeota archaeon
CTTATGAAATTTCAGAAATTCTAAAAAAAGTCCAAACTCCTAAGCTAAAGAAATTACATAAAGAAGCTTATCCTCAAGTTTTAAATATTTAGGATATATAAAATACCATGGCAAAAGCAAATCCTGCAAAAATTGGCTCTGGCTCTGCCCTAATCCTTATAGGAATATACCTAACCTTTAGTAATTTTAATGCGTCTGCAACAATTGCAGGAATTGCTTTAATTGCTGGTGGTTTGGCTATTTTAGCTTCAAATTAAATATGAATAGGAAACAATTAGAGAAAAATCGCCTAGATCTTTCTTATAAAAGAAACCTTCAACTATTAAACGCGACACTAATCATTGGAGGAGGAAGTTTTGTTGCCTCTTTAGTAGGAATCGTGCTAAACTTAGAAAAAATTAAAGAATATACCATAATTTTGGTAATAATAGGTATAACTACTTACATCTTTTACTTAAACATAAATAATAATCTACAACAAATTTCTAAAGAGATTAAGAAACTATATAAATAATTAAAAAGTACAAGATATATGAGTCTAAATGGAAAATACGGCAGCCATTACTCAAAAAGGAATATTCTCGCTAGATTATTTCAATGAAGGGTTAAAAAATCTAAGAGTATTAACAATAAGAACACCATTGGAACTGGTAATGCGAAATGGAATCCTTGATTATGAACCACAATTCGATGATCAAACCTCTATGCTCCAACCACCAAGCTTATTTTTTGTGCCGGTTGATACCCCAATCAATATAGACCTTGGAGTTCCTCCACCTCTTTACTTCGATTGTGGAAGAGAGTACGATAAAAGAATGAAAGAATTAGATCACATGGTTTTTTATAAAGCCGAAGAAGTAAATGCCCAAGCAGTTCTTAGAGGAAAAATTTCAGACCATTATGATGGACGGCTTGGACACTACATAATCCCAGTTATGTTCTTTAGACTGAGAGAACACCCCCCAGATTTTCCCAGAGGTTATTTTCCATATCATCAAGTGTGAAATTCAACAACATCCAAATCCTTGACTTTGTGCTCTAAGCCAACTTTTTGATTGACAAATTTTCCTGAGGGCCCTGTTAATCTTGTCTCTTTGACTTTGTTTGAAAATCCTTTCAGGATTTTCTCAGCAACATCTCGAACACAAGCTCCTTGTTTCAAAACCATTGGCTCTTTTGCTCTCGCAAATTCATCACTTTTTCCAGGCTCCTTAGTATAAACTCTCACAACTTCCATTTCTCTAAACATAAGTTGCTTCAAAACATCTAATCCCATATCATTTTCAGCAGAAACAACAGCCCCCATCAACTTATTGCTCCTAATTCTCTCTATCCCTTTTCTCAATTCATCTGAATTCAGTAAATCTGCTTTATTAAAAACCCATATCTTTTTCGCAGGATATTTCTCCATCTCCAACTTCAAAGCCTCGTATTCATCAAAACCCTTCTCCAAATTAACAACAATCAATAAACAATCAGCTGAAAAAGGCAAACTCTTGTCAAAATTCTCACTTCCAATCGAAGGAGAATCAACAATCTGTGCTTTTACACCTTCATATTCAAAAGTTCCAACTATCGCTTCTTTTGTTGTAAACATGCCTTCTCCAATCAAAGGTTTGGCATTTGTCAATTTCCTCAATAATAAACTCTTCCCGCTATTCGTCTTTCCAATCAAAACAAACTGAAACCCTTCTTTCCTAATTCCTTTCTTTCCTCCACTTCCTGCCTTTTTACTTTTCTCAACTTTCTCCCTTAACTTTTTTAACCTTGTTTTCAATTCGGCAACAAAATGCTCACTTGATTTGTGTTTAGGAGCTTTCTTAATCATCTCTTCGAGCCAATGCACTTTCTCATCAACATCTTTTGATTCTAGATACTTCTTCTCAACTTCATAAAATTCATGTCCTGCGTTTATTGGCATTTTTAATATCCCCTTCTTTTAATCAAATCCTTTTTTATTTTTTCCATATCTCATATCTCTTTTCAAAAAGCAACATTTATTAATCTTCCCTTATTTTTGAGACAATGAATTCTAAAATACCAAAAAATTTCTTAAGAAAAAAAATAAAAAACGGCATGACCTTGCTA
>CAZWLX010000113.1:0-2077 GCA_964634845.1 Candidatus Woesearchaeota archaeon
AATTAATTCTTTCATATTTTTGAAAAAGAAAGATAATTAATAAAGGTATTTATTGGTTGTAATTTTGGATGTTTAGAAATCAAGCCTCTGGATACAGGACACCTAACGGTTTCCTCTATGCTATCTTCCCTTGGAATAGCAGAGGCAAAGCCTCTGGAGAGAATTGAACTCCCAATCTTTGCTTTACGAAAGCACTGCTTTGCCATTAAGCTACAGAGGCGTTTCTGCAAATATCTAAGAAACAATGTTTATAAAGTTCTTTTGTTTTTTTTGGTGAGATGAAATTTAAGGATAATCTGGGGAAGAACTTTGAAGAAATTGAAAGATGGTTTAAATATTTTAGTCCTAGAAATCTTTTTACTAAATCAAACCCCTTAGAATTATTCTTTATATTCGGCATCCTGTTTTTGATTTTGGGTCTTGTATTTTCCTTTCTGAAGATATTGGCATGGATAGGGGGGCTTATCCTAGTTTTATTTATAATCTATTTTGTTATTTTTATTGGCTTAAAGGGCAAGTGAAGAAAATCGAAGAACTATTTTGACTTTAGGTATTCTCTTACTGCCTTTAGAATCTCTTGTTGTTTTATTGGAATAAAATTAATCGCGCCAGCGTTTTTGTGTCCGCCTCCGGAAACAAATGCATCTGGAAGTTTCTTATTTAGATATTTTATTAATTCGTGAACAGAGAAGTTTGCTTTATCTGTTGCCCTTATTGTCATTGCAGAACCGAGGATTCCTATTGATACTACAGAAGTCAGAGATTTTTCTTCTTGTAAATTATCATGTAGTATTCCGATTACTTTTCCAGGTTTAGGATAAAACCCAAATCCAGGAAATGATTCTTCCAACATTATTGTTTGTAAAGTTACATTTCCAAGTGATTCAATCTTGGCATGCTGTTTTCCTATTTCCAGACCTTTTGATTCCAAATTAGAGATATATGGAGACATCAAAGCAATTAATGCTTTTTGCCTTTTTACCGGCTCTCCGAAAAGAACTTCAATGTATTCTCTTGCTTCCATGAAACGCAATTTAGCAGAAACAAAATCAATTACAGAAGCAATATTATTCAGCATTTTTTTGTCATATCCTTTTTCTGCTGATAGAGATAAATATTGTTTTATTGCTTCAGGATTTTTTATTCTGTCTGCAAGTCCTGCCATTGCAGCTATTTGTTCTACATTTTCAGTATCTGGATTGATGAAACGAGCTAATTCTGAACAAAGCATTCCTGCTGAAAATTGCTCTCCAGATTCTCCAACAAGAAATGGGTTTATATGAACAAGAACTTCTGAAGAAATAACGTCTTTATCTCCTAAAACATGATGGTCAACAACTATAAAATCTATTCCGTGAACTTTTCCTTGCTGAATTCCAAACAAATCTTCTTCAGATGAGCCATTATCTGCTATAATTACTAAAGGCATTTTGTTTGAGAATTTTGCTTCGTTTCTTAATGATGTTGCAGTGTCTCTTATAGAATCATCTATTTCATAGAAAGGCGCTTGGCTTGGAGCACGCATATAAAATTCCCAAGCTGCTTTTCCTCCTCCGTGTTGTTCTTCTATTAAAGGAAGAATTGCTTTTTCCAAAGCAAATCCAGATGAATATCCATCAGCATCGTTGTGATGTCTTATTATTACCGGACGATTTTGTATTATTGCTAAACGAATTTGAGTTGCAGCTTCTATGAATTTGTCTCTTAATTTATCAAGAATTTTATCTTTGATTAAAAATTGAGGAGGAGTTATCTTTGCTCTGTCTAATTCGATTTGCTTTAAGTGTTCTAGAAAAGCAGAATGCTCTTCAGGAGTTAATTTTTTCAAAGTTTGAACTTCGCCTTCTAATTCATCTCTAAAAGATTCAATTGTTACTTCTGCTTTTATTGCGTTTTGTTCTTCAATCTCTGGGAAAGCTCTTTCGCCTGCTCCGGCAAATGCTTTTAATGAAAGATTTCCTGTTCCGTCATTTATAACAAATATTGTAGGACCTGGAGTTTGAGATATTTTTTCTATGATTCCTTGCAATATGAAAGCTTTTCCTTCGTTATTTGAACTCAAAGCTTGTGAAATAGT
>CAZWLX010000114.1:0-1181 GCA_964634845.1 Candidatus Woesearchaeota archaeon
AATTTTTAGGAATTGCTGTCAGAACAATTTGATTGTAGAAAGGGATTCCGGGATTTATAGGTTTTATCTCTTGTTTTAGGATTTCGTAACCTTGTTTTTTTAATAAGTGCGGATAATTATGGCTATAAGCTGTTTTTCCTCTTGGTTTAGAGTTTCTCTCTTTTTTAAAATCTATATTTGCGGGTTCTCCCAGAATAATTGCTGATTTTCTTTTCTTTTCTTTGATTAGGCTAAATAATTCTATTAGCTCTTGTTCTGTGAAATACTCAAAAGTTCCCCAGGAGATGAAGATTGTGTTTCTTGGATTTTGATTTCTTATGTAATCTGTGATTTCTGAATGCAGGAATTTTATTCCTCTATTTTTGTATGTTTTTTTATTCTCATTTATCTGCGACTTGTTTATGTCTAAGCCGATTAGATTTTTAATGTTTCTTAGTTTTTTTGATAAGTGGGCTAAAAGCAAGCCATTTCCTGTTCCTATCTCACAAATTGTTTTGTATTTTGGATCTTTTTTGAGAAGATTTGATAACTGATTTACAAGGAGATATCTGGATTTTTTTAGAGATTCTCGGAAGGATTTTTTCTCTAAATCATGCCATTTTTTCCCTGAAGAAGAACCCCAGAATCTTTTTCTGTTTAATTCTCTTTTTCTGCTTTCTGAAGAGAGATAATATCGTCTTTCAAGTTCTTTCATTAGAATTTTCCCAATTAGCGTTGGTTTGTATTCTTTGTTAAAGAAGTTGTTTTCTAGATTGGTTTTATAATCTGAAGAAAATAGGTTTATTAAAAATCTTCCTGGAAATGTATAAGGATGATCTTTGAAGAATAGGTACCAAATCTTTATGATTCCCATTTACGAGGTTGTTACTATTACTTTATCTTTAGTTACCAGTATTGTCTGCTCTGTTTGAGCTACTTTGCCTTTTGAAGATTCAACTAGCTGAGGATAGTGATGTAGCAATCCTGCAGATTCTATTTGTCTCAAGGCTAAGAGGCCTCTAGAGCCAAATTTATTGAAAATCCAACGAGAGCAGAACGGAAGTGTTTTGTATTCTGAACTTATAAATTCCAGGACTTCGCGAGCTTTTGAATCTCTGACACTCTTGTTATTCTCAAGTTGATAAATCCCCGAGAGTTTCCCGTCTTTAACTAGTCCAGAGCCGTTTGTTGAAAACGGTTCT
>CAZWLX010000114.1:1191-2058 GCA_964634845.1 Candidatus Woesearchaeota archaeon
TTCTTGGAGCAGAGAGTTTGAAGAATTATTAAAGTTAGGAATTGTTACTCCACTATGTAATTCCCAAGGAGATATGGAATGTCCGGAGAGGTTACGGATTGTTATAAAACCTTTTTTCTTTGCCATGTTTTCTATTTCTTCTCCCAGTTGAGAGATGAGAAGATTATGTTTTACTAGTTCTAATGCTCTTTTTAGAGCTGATTCTGAAGCTTCTATTAGTGATTTGTTCTCTTGAGAGTTATCTAAATCAATAGAAAAGGCTGTGTCTGCTATGAATCCATCTATATGACACCCTAAATCTATTTTTAGTAATCCATGGGCAAGGTCTTTAGAATCATGAGCTGGTGTAAAGTGTGCGGCAATCTCATTTATCGATAAATTAACTGGGAAGGCTGGGGCCGCACCTAATTCAAGTATTTTTGCTTCTATCTTCTCTGCTATTTCCAACAGAGGAAGGCCTGGCTTTACAATTGTTTTTGCGTATTCTTTTACTTGAGAGGCTATAGAGCCTGCTTTTTTTAGTTTTAAGATTTCCTGTTCTTCTTGCGAAGAATTCAAGTTTTTGACTTTTGAATCTGAAAGTATATTCGCATTGTTTTTTTTGTCTTTTTCTATAAATTCTCTGCTTTGCTTTTTACTTGAGGCATTTTTTACCCCAAAGTCTGAAGTTCCACCATAATGTTTCTCTGTCATGCAAATCTTAGAATGATAGAGTTTAAAAGATTTGCTTTGCAAATCTTTAATCCTTCACTTTAGGAAAGAGGTAAAAGGGAAGATTAGAAGATAGAGTAGACTCGCCTTATAATTTTGAAGAGCATTTAAAGAAAGAAAGAGATGCAAGAGAAAGAAGGAAAGCAGCCTAGGAAC
>CAZWLX010000115.1:0-2050 GCA_964634845.1 Candidatus Woesearchaeota archaeon
GCAATCGTATGACTTGAAGAAAATTCATGCTCTACATTCTCTTCTCCAATACTTTTAATTACTTTTCTTTTATCTTTCTCTGTATCAGCATAAATAATAACTTCAACACTCTCACTTTCCTGTAATTCTGTAATTACTGCCTCATCAATCCCTTTTTTTATTTGGTCATCTTTTATATTCTCAGCCAAACCAAACGACGCAAAAATCAACAAAAAAACAAAAATCAACATAGTTTTATTCATTCTCAATGCACCCCCTATCTTTGCAAGCACACTCTATTATCTTGCAATTATAAACTTCTGCACAAAAGATTCTCTCATCACCACATTCTTCTTTTAATTTATTTTCGTAATATTCTCTTTCAGAAGCAGGAACACATTTTTCTTCTCCCCCACTTTCACAAGGGCAGCAAGTTATCTGAACTTTGACACATTCTTCTCCATCCCTGCACATCCCTCCATCAAAAGAATCCCCATCATCAGTCTCTAAATAAAATTTTAATCCAATTATAATTAAAATAATTATAATCATAGATATAACTGTCCACAACCTCTTTTTACTCATGAGATTATTATTTTTCTTATATATTTAAGCTTTAATATGGATTCTCAAACGCAATAATATTAATAAATCTCTGTATTGATGACAATGCCACTCTAAAAATGGCAAGAAGATTTCTTTCAATATCCCATTTAACTCTAACACTTTTAGCCTCTGCTTTCTTGCCTTCGGGTTGTGAGTCTGCTCGTTCTTTAAATCAAACCACAATGCCTAAAATATACGATAACAGTGGTCTGCCAGCACCTGCCGAAGAAGTAAGGTCTTATCTTCAAATGAGAAATCAGGCAGAGACACACAGATTAAATATAGAATCATTCAAACAAGAACAATTACAAAAAAGATTCAACAGATTTGGCGGAGAAGAGCAAGCAAAACAAGCTGTTTCTCAAGCAATGGAAAACTATCTAGGAGAAGCAGATATTTATTCTATAAAAGACAATGTAAAACTGTCTTCTAGAAAATCCAGAGGAGATATATCAGATAAGCTGGAATCAATTTCATCAGATTTCAAAAGCTCAATAGGCTCTGAAATTTTAAAATATCTCCCAAATGGCGTAACAGTTGAAGATATCGACTTACAATTTAGTTTCCAACCAATAAAATCTATCGAGTTTGGAGTGTTTGAAAGAGAGTATGGAAAAGAAAAAGCAACAGTAGAAATAGAGCAGGACGGACAATTTATGGCCCGTTACACTATAAAGGGCGGATGGCTTCCAGAAGGAGCAGAAAAAGTCCCAACAGGAATAGTAAGTCAAGCATATGATTTAATAATGATTTTAACAGGAAACTTATCTGCTCCCTTTACTCCATCAATAGCAACAATGGCAGAATAATTTCTAATCAAATAATCTCTTATAATTTTCTTCTACTTTCTTTTCGACTTCTCTCAACTTAATTCCTTTTATCTCACTTATCTTTTCATAAGAAGCAACAACATTCGCTGGTTCATTCTTCTTAAACTTTCCATTCTCATCTCTACTTCCTTCAGGATGCATAAAAGGGCTATCTGTCTCGCAAAACAATCTGTCAATGTTAGCAGTCTTAACAACTTCTTCAAAATGTTTGTTATAACAAATACAAGTAGGAATACTCAAATACCATTTATCTTCCAAGATTCTTTTAACTTGCTCCAAACTTCCTGAAAAACAATGCATGATAACTTTTCTAGCTTTCATCTCCTCTAAAATATCAATACATTTGTTTTCTGCATCTCTTGAATGAACAATTATTGGCTTGTTTAGCTCAACAGCCAAAGAGATAAATTTTCTAAATATCTTCTCCTGTCTTTCTCGGTCTTTCTTATTTAAAGTATGTTTAAAATCCATTCCAACTTCTCCAATCCCAGCAATCCTGCTTCTTTGTTCTCTAATATAATTAATCTCATTATCAATTTCTTTATCGCTCATTTTCAGGGCTTCATCAGGATAAAGTCCTAAAACACATTCAACTTCATTATATTTCCTGCTTTGTTTCAGAGCAAATCTATTTG
>CAZWLX010000116.1:0-431 GCA_964634845.1 Candidatus Woesearchaeota archaeon
AGTCTTCGATATGAAATATCGAATGAATTAGAAGTCGTCCGACTTCTAAGGCTTCTGTTAGATAGAACAGAATGAATTATAAAAAGCATTAAAAAACTATTTCTTAAACTCTGTCTTAGCTCCGCATTCAGAGCAAAACTTTTCATCTCCGCGCAAAACAACACTGCATTCAGAGCAACGCAATGGCTCAACCTTTCTCTCAATTACTGTCCTGTAACCCTTCTTACCAGAAAGGAGAAAACCAAATGCTTCAGCAACAGAATCGCTGTTCATGTGCTCTCGTAAATCCCTATTGCTACTCATTTTAAAACTAACAAAAAATAATTTTTCTCATATTTAAACTTTGTTCTATTTTCAAAGTTTAAGCCAATCTAAAAGTCTACATTAATGAATACAACAAGTTAATGCCTGATGGCAACTTCGTTAATGTA
>CAZWLX010000116.1:441-1978 GCA_964634845.1 Candidatus Woesearchaeota archaeon
AAGAGTAATTATTTAAACCATACTATCTTTAATTTATTATGAGTGGACCTGGCGAAGGCAAGATTCATATCGGCAAAGCAGATGTATATATTCATATGAAGGGAAAGTCCCGTGCTACTGTTACACATATTGATGTTGAACTTGATAAGTTGAATGATATAATAAAGCCAGGAGAAAATACATATATTGGCTCTAAAGATGGTGGCTTGTTTATTGGTTTGAAAAAAGAGATGATTGACAGGGCTGAAAAAATGGCGAAGGAAAGATAATTGACATAATCTGAACTAATATTTCAGCGTAGAACAAGTTAATGCCTGATGGCAACTTCGTTAATGTAAATCTTACATCTCTAACCAACTAACAAGCTTATTTTTATCTGGAGGTTTATTTCCTCTTGAATAAGCAACAAACTCCATTCTTTCATGGCATTTTGGACAATAACAAACTCTCCTCTCTGATGATTTTATAGAAATTAATTTTGTTATACTTGACTTTATACACTTCTTTTTTCTTCTCGAATACATCCCATAATATCTTGCAAGCTTCTGATTCTTTTCTGGAATATGCTGAATAATTGCAGAAATAAAATCATATGCCAGCATTATCCTATAATGAATTTTATCTTGATGGTCTCTGTAATAAAATCTCACAGCCTCATGATTGTAAGCAATAATTCTTGAATTTGCTATTGCTGGATGCCTTACATATCTTCCCAAATACTTGGCTAATCCTTTACGAGAAGATATTCTATCTTCTCGAACATAAACACAAAATCCATTTGGATATTTTAGGTAAGCTTCTTCAACAATAATTTTAGGAATATATTTCTTCAACTTTTTAAGAATCTTATATTCCCAATTTTTATGTAGAGAGTTATATGGAATATAATTTCCTAATTGAACAAATGTTTTGTTATCATCAAATCCTCCTTCAGTAACTATGCAATGAACATGGGGCTGATTCTTCAAGTCCTTTCCAAATGGATGAAACACTTCAATAACTCCTGGAATTAATTTCCTGCGTTTCATCTTCGAGAATACCTCTCGAATTGTTTTGTAAGCAACATCCATTAAAATCTTAAACAGCTTTCTATCTTCATGAAAATATTTCCAGAGCATATCTGGAATTCCGAAAACAAGATGCCTATGAAAGATGTTTTTCTCAAGTCTTTCAGCGAGCATTGATGCCCATTGGTCTGTATACCTCTTGCCGCAACAAGAACATAATCTTGAATTGCATCCAAAAGGTAGAAATATGTAATCATTACAAGTCTTACAATAAAACCAAAATCCTCCTCTGCTTTCATCTTTACAAGAAAGCATCTTCTCCACCTCACATTTCTCAATGTCTCGAGCATTATGGTTCTTCAAATAGTCAGCCCAATGTTCTTGAAAGACCTGCCTGACTGAATAGAAAGGTTTTTCTTTGTTCTCTTTTTTATAGGGGTATGTTGTTTTGTGAATAAAATCAACATAGGGTTAGCACCTAAAAAGGCTAACCCTTTATCAAAAATCGCTTATACTTTATATACTAATAA
>CAZWLX010000117.1:0-1959 GCA_964634845.1 Candidatus Woesearchaeota archaeon
TGTATGTTTTAGATATAAATAGAATTTTTGTTGCAACAGGATATGGTGTTGAAGGTATTTTGCCAGATAGCAAAATTGGAAGGTTGTTAGATGAGAATTATGTTTCATTGAGAGATTCTGGGAAAACGACAGATGGAATTGTTCAATTTACTATTGCTTTGAGTGAGGTTTTAGAAGAAAATAAAGAAGAGATTTTATCTGGACAAGCAGGAAGAAATAATTATGCAGAAGTTATTGGTGTTTTAGTTCCTTTATTGATTTGGATTATTATTTTCTTTTTTATTTTTAGGAATGCCAAACATCATAAAAATAGAAGACATGGAGATTTTCCATGGTGGCTGTTATTGTTTTTGCCTTCAAGAGGACCTAGACTTGGAGGAGGTTTCAGTTCAGGAGGATTTAGCTCTGGCGGGTTTGGAGGAGGAGGTTTCGGAGGCGGGGGAGCAGGAAGATAAATAGGTTTTTAAACAAAGAAAGATAAAAAGAAATATGGCTAAGGGGAATAAAAGAAAATTCTGGATTATTGGAATTGTTGTAGTTGTGCTTTTGTTTTTAATGTTTTTTATTGGGAAATATAATTCTTTTGTTGGGCTTGACCAAGCTGTCAACTCAAAATGGAGCGATGTTGAAAATCAGTATCAAAGGCAAGCTGATTTGATTCCTAATTTAGTAAGTGTTGTTTCAAGTTCTGTTAAAGTTGAAACTGATTTTGTTAAAGAAGTTACAGAAGCAAGAACAGCGTGGCTTCAGGGCGGGAGTCAATTAGCAAAGGATAGAGCAGGAATACAAATGAATAATGGAATTTCTGCTTTGGTTAGTGCTGTTGCAGAGAATTATCCAACATTGCAGGCAAATAAACAATATGTTGCTTTGACTGATGAGCTTTCAGGGACACAAAATAGAATTGCAAATGCGAGAAGAGAGTATATCAACGCAATACAAGCCTTCAATACAGGAATAAAGAGGTTCCCTGTAAATATAATTGCTGGAATGTTTGGATTTGGAGAGAAAGAATACTATGTTGCTGATTCTGATTCTTTAAGTAATCCTGTTCTTGGAAGCGGGGTTTTGCCTTAAATGTTTATAGAAACATTTAAATATTAAGTTATACATTGTATAATTATGACAACGTTATCGGTAAGAACTAAAAGATGGGGCAATTCTTTAGGGATAATTCTTCCTAGTGAAACGGTTAATGCTAAAGGGATAAAGGAAAACCAGAATCTTAAGATAATTATTTTAGAGGATTCTAGAAAAGTATTTAGAGAAACTTTTGGAATGGGTAAAGGTAAAATAAAGAAAACTGCCCAGCAGATTAAAGATGAACTTAGAAAAGAATTATATGATGACTGAAAAGTCTGAAAATGAAGGAGGAGATTTTGAAACTTTCTTTTTTGACACTTATGCATTATATAGAGTTTATGAGGGGAGTGAAGCTTACAAGAAGTATGAAGGTTGTAAGATAGTGTTGACGAAGTTAAATCTTTTTGAGATTTATCTTGTTATTCTAAGAAATTATGGAGATAAGGATGCTGAAGAATTTTTTGATAATTATTGTAATTTCGCACGGGATTTTGATGAAAATGTTATAAAAGAAGCTGCAAAAATGAAAAAGGAATTAAATAAAAGAGATTTGTCTATGGCTGATTGCATAGGATATGCAATGGCAAAGCAATTCGGTATAAAATTTCTTACAGGAGATGAGCAGTTTAAAGATTTGGAAAACGTAAAGTATGTGAAGTGATTTTGAGAAAGATTTATATATATATATTCTATGTTATATAATTATGTCAGACGTAATAATAAAATAACAGATGTTAAAGAAATATAACAGATATAGAGTTTTGAAGGTTTTTGATTGAAAGGTTTATTAATCATTTACTTCTAAGATAATTATGGATGTTGAGAGATAAGTTTAAAAGTATATCTTTTATGTTATCTTAATGAACAATGGAATAA
>CAZWLX010000118.1:0-1954 GCA_964634845.1 Candidatus Woesearchaeota archaeon
GTTGGATAGCAACATTTTTAATACTTTGTTTTACTGTTACTTTTGTTCTCTATTGCTGCGAAGCTTCTCACTTCGTTGTGAGCTTTCTAGCCGCTGAGAACAAAAGGGCTCGTAGTTCAATGGATAGAATAACAGGTTTCGGCCCTGTTGATCGGGGTTCAAATCCTCGCGAGCCTATAATTAAATTTATAAACTCTTCATATTAATAGAAACCATGACAAATTCAGATGTGAGCAGAGTTGCTGTAAAAGAACAGCATGGTTATATTCCTAATAAGAGATATTAGAATAAGGGTTTCTTCGGTTTCTAATGCATTAGATGATTTTGTTGAGAATAGTTCTGATTATTCTTCTCAAAGAGATGATGCAGAGATACAGAGATTAAGAGAAAAACCAGAGGCTTTGCGAGATAGTTCTTTAGCTAAATTAATGATACCTATGCTTTTACCCTATCATGTTAATGGAAAGAGATAGATTTTTTAATGTAGGGTAATAGATAAATAAAATGGCTAAGGAAAATAAAGATACAAAGGGAATTGAAGTTGAAAAAGATGAATTTTCAGAGTGGTTTACACAGATAATGCTAAAAGCTGATTTAGCAGACTATTCAAGTGTTTCTGGGATGATGGTTTACAGACCGAGAGCTTACGCAATATGGGAAAACATAGTAAGAGAAGTTGATAAAAGGTTTAAGAAATTAGGAATTAAGAACGCATATTTTCCTTTATTTATTCCTGAGAAGACATTAAGTAAAGAAAAAGAACATGTTGAGGGATTTACTCCTGAAGTTGCTTGGGTGACTCATGCAGGAGATACGAAACTTTCTGAAAGATTAGCTGTGAGACCAACAAGCGAGACAATAATGTATGAATCTTATAGCAAGTGGATAAGAAGCTGGAGAGATTTGCCTTTGAAATTAAATCAGTGGAATAATGTAGTCAGATGGGAGTTTAAACATCCAATTCCATTTTTAAGAGGAAGAGAATTTTTATGGAATGAGGGGCATACTGTTTATTCAAATGAGAAAGAAGCACAAGCAGAAGAGAAAGATATAATCGGAATTTACAAAGAAGTTTGCGAGGATTTTTTGGCTTTGCCTTCTTTGATTGGAAGGAAATCTGAAAAAGAAAAGTTTGCCGGAGCTGAATATACTGTTTCTATGGAATTTTATATGCCTAATGGAAAATCCACACAAGGGCCTGATTTTCATCATGATGGACAGAAATTTGCAAAAGCTTACGATATCAAATTCTTGAATAAAGATGGAAAAGAAGAATATGCATGGCAAAATACATTTGCTATATCAACAAGAATGTTAGGAGTTTTATTCGCTGTGCATTCTGATGATAAGGGATTGGTTTTGCCTCCTAAAATTACAGAAGAGAAAATAGTTGTTGTTCCTATTTTATTTGAAGATTCTAAGAAAAAAGTTTTGGAAAAGGCGAGAGAAATTGAAAAGAGCTTGAAGAAATTAGGAGTTTTTGTAGATAATAGGGAAGAGTATAAACCTGGATTTAAGTTTAATGAATGGGAAATGAAAGGAGTTCCTATAAGGATTGAGATTGGACCTAAAGATTTAGAGAAAAAAACAATTGTTTTAGTGAGAAGAGACACAGGAGAGAAAGAAATTGTAAAAATAAAAGATATTTCTAAAGTTGTGGAGAAGAGATTGGAAGAAATACAGAATAATTTATTTGAAAAAGCTAAGAGATTATTAGAGGGCGCGATAGTTAAATCCGAAGAGCTAGAAGAAGTTAAAAAAGCTATTAAGAATAAAAAAATTGCATTTGTTCCTTTGAGTGGTGAAAGAGAAGATGAAGACATGTTGAAGTTTGAAACAGAAGGGGCGAAAGTTCTGAATATTCCTTATGAGCAACCTTCTGATGTTGATAAAAAGAGAGATATTAATAAAAGAAAAAAGGCAAAGTATTATGCTTATGTAGGGAGGTCTTATT
>CAZWLX010000119.1:0-1945 GCA_964634845.1 Candidatus Woesearchaeota archaeon
TTACAAGCATCCAAAAGACATCTTTGACAAATCAGAATTAGACAATTTTAAACCTATTAAAGAAGGCATAGCAGAAACAACAGAAAAACAAGAATCTATTCCTCCGCAAACACCTTTTGATTTAACAACTCTTCAAAGAGAAGCATATCGATGGTATAGAATATCTCCATCACAAACTCTTCAAATAGCTCAAAAATTATATCTCTCTGGATTAATATCTTATCCAAGAACATCAAGTCAAAAAATACCAGAATCAATAAACCCAAAAGAAATTTTAAAATCCCTCTCAAAACACTTCCCATCTCTTGTTTCTCAAGCTAAGCGTCCAAAACCAATTGAAGGAAAAAAATCAGACCCTGCTCATCCCTCAATTTTCCCAACAGGAGAATTCCAAAATCTCCAAGACCAAGAAAAAAAACTCTATGAATTAATAATTAAAAGATTCATTTCTTGTTTCTCTCCAGATTTAATAACTTCAAATAAAAGAACAAAAATAACAGCTCAAGATAAAAATAACTCTCCTGTCCTATTCACAGCTTCTGGATTAAAAATCATAGATAAGGGCTGGACACAAATTTATCCTGCAAAAATAGAAGAATCCTCTATTCCAGACCTTTCAGGAAAAGTGAAAATCTCTTCTATTGACTTCCAAGAAAAAGAAACAACTCCTCCTAACAGATATTCTCCTGCATCTTTAATAACAATTTTAGAAAAAAAGAATTTAGGAACAAAAAGTACAAGGTCCATGATAGTTGACACTTTATTCAATCGCGGATACCTTGATGGAAAATCAATTCAAGCAACTCCTCTTGGCATGAAACTCATTGAAACTCTTGAAAAATATTCTTCAATTATCATAGACGAAAATCTCACAAGATCTCTAGAACAAAAAATCCAAGAAATTCAGGAAACAAAATCTTCTTCAGTTCTCCCAGAAAAAGAAGAAAAAATAATAAACGAAGCAAAATCAATTATATCTGACATATCAAAAGAATTCAAATCAAAAGAAAGAGAAATCGGCTCTTCCCTCCTGATGGGAATAGAATCTCAAAGAGAACAACAAAAGCAAGAAAATATAATCATGCCTTGCCCTCAATGTAAACAAGGAAATCTAAAAATAACTTATTCTCCAAAAACAAAACGCTCTTTCGTCGGCTGTTCAAATTATCCAAACTGCAAAGCAACATATCCTTTGCCTCCTCATGGTTTAATAAAAACAACAGGAAAATTCGATGAACAAACAAAACTCCCAATCCTAATAGCAATAAGAAAAGGCAAGAAGCCCTGGGAATTTGTATTTAATCCCAATTGGAAGAATGAAAACCCAGATTATAAACCTAAAGAATACAAAAATAATAATCAAGAAAGCTAGTTATTTATTCCTGCCTTCTTTATTATCTCTATCTGAAGTCAAATCTTGCTCTGCCCTTGCTCTTGCAACATTACTTATCTGAACTTTATCTTCATAATCTCTAGACCCAACTCTCTGTCTCCATCTAAAATTTTCATCAACAGCAGAAGGAATTCCAGCAATGCCATGCTCAAAAGAATCTCCCCCTCCCAACATTATCGCAACATGACCTTCTCTCGTTTCACCTAAATCTCTTCCACCAACATTAACTTTGGGAGTTGTAGAATCATAAATCCTTCCTAAATAAGAAGAAACACCTCCTGTCAAAGTAGTAGGATCCATTTACTTGCCCTGCCTATCCCAAGCTCTCAAGCTAGGTCTTACCTTTAGTTCGGGAGATTTTCCACTCTTACTCTTTAATCCTCTAGCTTTCTTTCCAGCTGATGTCAAACCCCTTTCCGCCCTCTTAGAATTTTTCTTACTGGTAATCCAACTCAATGTTCTATCATTTTTTATTTCTGGCTTACTTGGATCAACTAAAATAACTTCAAAATAAAAATGCTTCCCATCTTTCCCAACTTTATAACTATTAAG
>CAZWLX010000120.1:0-1919 GCA_964634845.1 Candidatus Woesearchaeota archaeon
GTTTACTTAAAACTTGTCTAAGTTCTTCTGAAGAATCAACTAAATAATCAGGGTTTGCTTTTTCTAGCATTCTGCGAGAATTCCATCCAAAACTAACCGCAACAATAGGAACTCCGGCGTGGCGTGCAAATTCAACATCTGTTGTTGTATCTCCTATGTAAACCATCTTGGTTGTAGAAACTTTAAGCTTCCCCCCAATTTCCATAAAAGCTAAGGGGTTTGGTTTGTTATATTTCATATTTCCTCTGCCAAAAATCTCTTCAAAGAGACTATTTAATCCCTTATCAGAGAGATAAGGAGCAACATAATCTAAATAATCAGAAGTTAAAACAGCTTGTCTCTTGTCCCTTAAGCTTTCTATTACTTCTCTAACACCTCTCTGCAATGGAGCATCTCTTTCCGCTCTTTCACTTCTAAAAAATTCATTTGCTTCATCAATTCTGTCCAAAAATCCAAGCCTCACAGCATCATATCTAAAACTTCCGCTTATCCATTCCCTAAACCCTTCTAAATCAGACCATTGCGGTTTTAAGTGCATTCTTTTACAAAGGTCGTCATAAATTCCATGCTGCCTTGCAACAGAATCAATAATAGGCCCATCAAAGTCCCATAAAATCAAGTCTGCCATTATTCTTCCTCTCTATTCTTATTCCAAGGATCTTTCGCAATATATTCCAGAATAGATTTATATTGTTCTGGAGTTAAATCCTGTCTTTTATCAACAGAATCCGTTAACACTCTAGTTCTTTCAACATCAGAACTTGACCAATCACTTATTCTAATCTCTGCTCTGCCTCCAGCTCTATACAATCCTGCACCTGCTCCAATACTTAAAACTAAGATTCCTGCTCCTACAAGCTTTCCAAAAGTTGAATTATACCATCTTTCCATATTATCTCCTAAAATCCAGATTATTTAAGATCATCTTGCCTTCTTATGAAACAAGTAACTTTTCAGATCTTTTAATTCCTCCAGTGTAATTTTATAATCACCATTGATATCAGCATTCATCCTCGCTCTTAATCTTGATCTCATCATATTCTCTAAACTTTGTTTATCTAACCCTAAAACTTCTCCTTCAGCATGATATCCCCCATCGCTACCCCTTCTAACTTGAACTGTGCCATCATAAACTCCTTGAATTAAATTTAAATCAATCTCCATCATTTTAATTCTGGCATCATCTATCTGAGTTCTGAACTCCGCATTACCTTTAAAATTTGGAGGCACTATTTTGTATTTTAAGACCATATCCTGAATTTCCATTGCTGTTTTTCCCTCCAAACCAGCTAAAACTTGCTCTGTCTCTTCTCCTCTAGAAAGATATTTTTGAAAATCTTCGCTCTGTTGAGGTGTTGCAGGAATAACTTTCTCTCTTGTTTCCACATGTTTAACTACAGGTGTTTTACCTTCTCCAGTTTTCTCCCTAATTCCTCTATTTTCATTACATCCTCCAATAGCTAAGCCAACAATAACTGCAAGATATGGTAATATTTTTTTCATATTTTTCCTAAAAATTCCACATATTTAAACCTTTTCATTATGTAATCTCTTTCAAGTAACAACAAAAACATAAGCTTTATATACCTTCAAAATTGCTTCTCTTCACTCAAAAGGAGAAAATAACAATGAAACAAAGATTGTATGAATATGCTGGAAAGGCGAGAGACTTCGTAAATGGAGGACTCATGGCTCTGACTGTAGCTGGACTGCCACTAGCATTTTTTCTCGATTCTCAAAAAGCAAACGCATCTGCTCCTCTTCCAAGAGATTATGAGCCAGTTCCAATTGTTCAGTCAAGCACTCAAGAAACTCCATACCGAGAGCCAGAAATAATTGATATTCCTTCTCCAGAAATACAAGCGCAAATTCAAGAAAGAGAAACACAAAGTTTAGAATCAAAATTAGTTTCAATGAAT
>CAZWLX010000121.1:0-1905 GCA_964634845.1 Candidatus Woesearchaeota archaeon
AAATTGCTCTTCAGCATCCTGTGTTTCTAATTTTTGTTCTGTCATTTCCTTTCGTCCACTCTTTTTGCTAAGTCTAATCCCCACCTAGTCAAATTAACTTCTACATAATCTCCGCCAGAGCTTTTATCATCAACTTGAACAAGGCTTCCATTTGCTAGATTAAATCCTTCTGGTAGTTCATCAACCCTATATCTTTTAACCCCGCCTGCATTATACAATTCAAGAATAAACGGATTAACAATTGCAGGGTCTCCATTAACACTAGGTCTTCTTCCTTCTGGTAATTGACTGTTTTGTGACCTTCGCCAATCTCTAACGCTTCCGCTTGAATAAGTACTCATCTTCTTCCCTTCTCTATCTCCCCTTTCCACAATCTATGTAAGGATTGATCATTTACTTTAATAACTTGAAATCTGATTCCTCTTATATCTCCTTTAGCTCTTCCTTTCTTTCCGCCTATTCTTTCTATAAGAACTTCATCATGTTCATCAATAAATCTCTGAGCTAAATTTCCGGGTATAAATGCTCCAACTTGTACGCCGTTCTTAATGAGCTGAACTTTGCAACATTTTCTCATAGCAGAATTTGGCTGCGCAGCTTCTTTTTGAAATTTTTCTATAACAATTCCCTTTGCTTGGCTAGAGCTTCCAAGTGGATCAGATTTAATCTTAAGTTTGAGCATTCTTGCATTATACTCTTTATCACTCCATCTGAACTTTTTTCTTCTTCTTAAAAGTTTCCTAGCACTCATCAATCCCATGATTCTAAGTAAAAATAATAGTTTTTAAACCTTCTGTATGCAAATACAGAATGGTAGTAAGAATTTCCTGTTCTTTAAACCTTCTGTATGCAAATACAGAATGGTAGTAAGAATACTTCAGCTTTGCTGAAGTTCCCAAGATGTCCTCATCTTTAGGATTCCTGTTCTTTTGACTTCTGCATTGGGTTTATATGACTCGCAGGTCAATTCCAAAAGTATCTTTAATAATTTTATGAAGCTCTTCTAATCTTCTTTTATTTCTTCCTATAAGTGTTGCTTTATTTTGGTTATTTCCTGCAGTAATTATCGCGCTCCCTTCTTTAACTTCTAATGATTTAAATTTAGTAGGCCTTACAACGTCTTGGATAAATCTCTCTGCATCTCCAATTCCTTCTGCTTCTCTAATTATCTTAATTCTTCTGCCTATCTTCTCTTGTAATTTTTTAACATTGGAAGCATCAGGTCCAATAGCTCTGGAAACTTTATCTCTTGGAACAGCAAAGTAGATTGCATTATTATAAACAAAGCATTTGCTTGTCTTAACTCTTGATTCTCTGTCAAGCAGATTAATGTATCTCATTGTCTGCATGTTTATTATTGCCATCTTATTAAGAATAATTGAGCTCTTTTATAAAATTTGTTTATTTAGTTAGTATATAAACTTTTAGTTTTGTTGAATCTCTCTATATTTAATTTAAGCTTAAGATAAGGATATTTAAACTATCTTTTCTATTTAATTTAACGAGAGAAATTAAAATGTCAACAGTATATATCTGGCTGGGGATTTATGTTGCAATTCTCTTAATCATCTCTTACATCTTTTCACGCAGGCAATCTGATGAAGACTATTTTATCAGTGGTAGAAATCGTCCAGGATGGCAAATCTTTGCTTCCAAGTTCGCCGCAAGTATCGGAGTAGGTCTGTTCATAACCTATACAGGTTTTGCTTATGAATTCGGACTTGGAACTTTAACTCTTGTTCTAGGAGCAATAATCGCTTATCCGTTATTTGCTTATTGGGCAGCCCCTAAAATTTACAAAAATTCTGAAAAAGAAAAGTTTTACACTCTAGGAGATTTTGTTTACAGCAAAACAAAAAGCGAATTTGCAAAAACGTCTGCAAATATTTTATCATGTGGAATTCT
>CAZWLX010000122.1:0-1904 GCA_964634845.1 Candidatus Woesearchaeota archaeon
AGAGATAACCCTATCTACCATTCTGTTTCCTTCAAACCCAAGAACAGCTTCGTCAACAAATTCTAAAGACCTTATCTTTTCAAGCCTTGTTTCCTCATTATTTACAGGGATTTTATGCTTTATTTTTTTGGAAACAGAATCTGTTGCTACGATTACTATTAATTCTGAATTTTCAGCAAGAGCTTTTGCAGACTTTAGATAAGCCATGTGTCCATGGTGAAGAGTGTCAAATGTTCCCGCGCATAGAACTCTAGTTTTCATCTTGGCTTGTTAATACAATCTCTTTTTCTGTTGAGTTTGTTTTATTTGTTTCATTGTTCTCAGACATATTCGGACTTAAATCTATCTGGGGCTCAGAATCTTTAGACTGATTGAATTGAATATCTATAGACAATTCTCCAGAAGATAGTTGAACCCCGTTCTTTTTTATTTGATTATAAGTTATGAATCCAGCTATAGCAAACAAAAGCACAACTATCAAAATAATAGTTCCTATCAATCCTTTTTTATTCTTCATAAAATCCTAAAGAGTCAGAATATATATAAACATTTGGATGAAAATCTTTTATAGCAGTCTCCAAAAGCCTTTAAAAGAAGTGTTTTTTACTCCTTAAATGGAAAAATTAAAAAAACTAAGACTTGGAGCTGGGAAAATACAGGACAAGAATTGTGTAAACTTAGACTTATACAAACTTAAGGGGATAGATGTTGTGCATGATTTAAACAAATTTCCCTGGCCTTTTAAGGATAACGAATTTGATGAGATTCAGTGTCCATATATTTTAGAGTTATTAGGAGACTTTATTAAAGTGGTTGAGGAGTTACATAGGATTGCTAAACCAAATGCTACAATTATTGTTGAGTCTACTTCATATCAGAATCCGAATGCTCCGGGAGACCCTCTAAATAAAAAAATTTTCTGCTGGAGTTCTTTTGATTATTTTCAGGAAGGGACAAGACTGGATTATTATTCAAAAGTTAAATTTAAAATCTTAAGTAAGAGATGGATTTTCTCTAAAAACCCTAGATTAACATGGCTTGGCTTTATCCCTAATCTGTCTCCTAAATTTTATACTAGATTTCTTAGTTATATTTTCCCAAGCAATGCCATTGAATTCAAATTAAGAGTTATAAAGTAATGTTCTTGTAAAGCAAGAAGGTTTAAATAAGAGTTCGGTTTAATGTGAGTGAAAAAAGATGGGAAGCAAAGAGAGTTTGGATAAACTAAGGACAGAACTTAAGCTAAGAGGATTTAGCCCTCTTACTGTTAGAAATTACGGTTTCTTTGTTGAGAAGTTTTTAGGACAGTGTAATAAAGAGAATACAGAAGAATTAACAGAAGATGATGCCAAATTTTATTTGTCTGGACTGATTGAAGAAAAAAGTAAGAATACGATGATGCTTGCTGCAGCATCTTTAAAGTTTTTTTATACAGAGATTTTAGGAAAAGAATTTAGCAAAGTCAAAATCCCAAAAAAAGATAAAAAGCTCCCGGAAGTCTTGACCAAAGAAGAAGTTAAAAAGATGATTGAGGGAGCTGATAATCTTAAATCAAGGCTGATAATCTCTCTGCTTTATAGTTCTGGATTGCGAGTTTCAGAATTAGTCAACTTAAAAATCAATGACTTAAACTTAGAGGAAAGCACTGGATGGGTTAGAAAAGGAAAAGGAAGCAAGGACAGAATATTTTCTATATCAAAAGTATTATCGACAGAGCTAAAAGAATTTATTGGAGATAGAAAAGGAGAAGGAAGTTATGTTTTTTCCAAAGAAAAACCATTAACAACGAGAAATATCCAAAAAATTATCAAGGGGACTAGACAGAGGGCAGGGATGACTAAGAAAGTTACGCCCCATACATTGAGACATAGTTTTGCAACGCATTTGCTTGAATCAGGAACAGA
>CAZWLX010000123.1:0-1873 GCA_964634845.1 Candidatus Woesearchaeota archaeon
AGCAAGAAGCCAGAGCAATACAGAATATACTCCAGAGCAATTTCCAGGACTTGTTTTGAGGATTAAGAAGCCGAAAAGTGCTGTTTTGGTTTTTAGTAGCGGAAATTTAGTATGTACAGGAACTAAGAGTGTTGCGCAAGTAAAGGAAGTTATCAATCAAGTGATTAAACAGATTGGAAAGATAGGTATTAAAATTACAGATAAACCAAGAATCACTGTTCAAAATATTGTTGCTTCTGGAAGTATTGACTTGAGTTTAAATTTAAACATTTTGGCTTGACAATTGTAGAATACAGAATATGAGCCTGGGCAATTGCCAGGACTTGTTTACAAATTAGTTGATCCTCCTGCGACGTTTTTGTTATTTAGCAATGGAAAGCTGGTTTGCACAGGAACAAAGAATAAAGATCAGCTTGAAGAGAGTATGAAACAGCTTAATAAGAATATTAAAGAAGCTGTTAAAGGCTGATCAAGAAAATTGAGATAATTTTTTTTGTTGATTTAGATTCTTAAGAGTAATTGATTTGTTTGTGTAATTTGAAATTGGAATTCTTATTTTGCTTTGGATATAATTTAAGGCTTCTGAGAGAGATGAGAATCTTTGAGGCTTTTTGTAAAAAGCTTCTCTTGAGGTTTGCCTTAAAATTCCAACTCCTAAAGGAGCATAATATTCTGGGCGGATTTCTCTGAAGACAAGGCAGGATGCTTGTCTTTTTATTTTTATTAGATATTCACAGACAGCTAGGCGATTAGCATAATAAGCTCCTGTTACAGAATGGGCATACTTGCGCCTTGCAAAGAAAGATTCATGGTCATGCCAAACGCCAAAGTTCTTTAAAGAAATCTCTATAACTTCAAACTGCCAAGTATCTGGAATCAAGAGGAAATGATAATGATTTCCTAAATAGTTTGCTGAGAAAACAAGATATTCAGAAATTTGTTGATATGTTCTTATTTGCTTGAGTTTTTCTTTTGAGAGAGTATCATCAACTGCAGTGATAGACCAACGAGTTGGGACGAGAATTCTATTCTTTTTTAGGCCAAGAAGACCTGCAGAGAGGATTTTCATTATTGAACTTGAGGAAATTCCTGCTTTGTCTAATTCTAAAATAGCTGGTTTTGATTTTACTTCATTATCAGAGACAAGATATTCTATTTTTGGTTTTATATGCGGATTCTCATTAAGATTTACCTGGGAAACAGGGACTGCATTTGAGATTAAGGGGATTCTTTTGTCTTGTTCTTTGTTTGAAGAGATAGGAGATTTTAATTTGAATGAAGTTGAGATAGACTTGTCTGTCATGGAGATTTCCTGCATTACTTTTAGAAACTTCTGATTTTGAGGATTTGAAGAGTTTTGAGGAGATTTTATGTTTCCTTTTGTTCTTCCGTAAATTAACTGATTGCGGAATTTTAGAATTGTTGGAATTTGAAGTTTATTGGAATGCCAGAGTTCATGAGATGAGAGAATTTCAGTGTTTCCGTGTGATGTTGGAGAAAGAATTCCGATATTTATATTTGGATAGTTGTATCTTCCGATAAATATCTCTGGAGGAGATGAGCCTGAAAATTGAGAGATTTTAATTGTTTTTCCTAATGGAAGAGAATGTTTTTTGCAGTTTTCTTGCTGGCATATTGGGCAATACATTTGTTGTTTAAGAAAAAACAGATTAAATAGCTATGTTACAATTATTTAGGAGCTAAGAAATTTATAAGATTCTATCCTTTTAAGTCAGAGATTCCTAATAAGATGAACAAAAATCCGAGACCTATTACAAACCAGAAAATCCCCCCTTTAAGGAAAGTCCATGCAGCGCCTCTGAAATTCCAGAATGAGCCCCACCAATCAGCTGAATACCATGCAACAACTATT
>CAZWLX010000124.1:0-1829 GCA_964634845.1 Candidatus Woesearchaeota archaeon
AAGTCAAGCCGAAGATTGTTGTTTCTGTTGTTTATCAGAATATTCAGAAAAGTCCGAGTTATAGCAGCGGATATGCTTTAAGATTTCCTAGAATTACAAGGTATAGGCCTGATAGAAGAACGATAGATATATCTTCTATTAATGAAATTAAAAAAGAAGCTAAGAAATAGAAGGTTTGATAGGATATTTGAATAAAATAAAAGTTTTTATAGTATGAATTAATAGGTATTTCATACCAAGATTGTTGAATGAGGATTGCAATCTTGGATATCCAAAAGTTTGAACACAAGAACGAGAGAAACTTTTTGATAATTGGAGTTTAAGTTGAAATTTAGAAGAGAGGTTGAAAAAATTGGAACTACCGGACTTTATGTTTCTTTAATTGTATTGATTGTTTTAGCAGCTATCTTGGCTAATCTGCTTGTTTCGCAGGATTTTGAAGGAGAGCCTTTGTTTTCTGCTGTTGATACCGGAAGAGTGATTTATTATGATTTTGATTCCTTGGTAGGCATAAAGAAAGCCAGTTCTTTTTCCTTTGGAACAGAGGAAGACAGGATTAATTTAGGAGATAGTTTATCTGATTTTGTTTCTTCCTTTTCAGGAGAGACTTTTGGGACTGTTCTTGAAAATGGAGTTTATGAAGATGCGAATGGGAATGAATTTGATTATACTCAAACCTTAGAATTTCCGACTGAACTTAAATTTTCATATGGACTTGACAGCGAGGGAGAGTTTGATTTAGGATTAAGAAACGAGAATGAAAATATATTAAAGTATTCTCTTAACTTTGCGAATTCTCCTGGAAATGGATTTAGAGGAACTGAATTAAAGATTTTAGGAAATAAATATTATGTTCAGAATTATAATCCTTCAGGATTTGTTCTTTTCAAAGATGTTGTAGAAGAATTCAATCTTAGTTATGATGCAAATGCTGCGAGAAAGAGCGGAGTTTACGACAGTGCCCATGTTGTTGGGTTGGAGATTCAAAGTATTGGCGCTAATTCTGTAAGCTTGAAAGAAAATCTTGCAGTTATTGGCTCGTTAAGTTTAGGAGACACGCACAAACTTTCTGGGAATTATTATTTAGGAGTTAAAAATATTAATTATATCGCTAATGGAGTTAGTGCTGTTGATTTTGTAGTTGGAAGAGAAAAAATAGAACTTGTTGATGGCCAGAAGATTAAGGTTAGCGAGAGTATTGCTGATGAATATGAAGTTGATATTACTGATTCAGGCAGTTTTAGCTTGTTTATCAATTATAACGATGATTTGTTTTTGAAATCAGGAAAAGAAATAACTTTGCCTGTTTTTGATACTTTGAAGATAGGAACAGAGGTTAATCAAAGAGAGCCAAGAGGAGTTGTTTCTGCTTTAAATAATTCAGATAAAATAACTGTTTCTGCGAATATGGGTGGAGTGCTTAGGAAATTTGATTTACTTGGTGTTTTAAGCAATGGAAATATCGGAATAGGAAATTCTACAGATGAAATTCTTGTTAATGCTGGAGAAGAACTACAGATAGAAAGAGAAGGAGGAGAAAGCATTATTCAGTCAGAGTTTGTGCCTACTACTTTTGAAGACCTGATTAATACGGTTGATGCGACGAATGAAATGATGGCTCAAACGTTTTTGGTTTCTCAGAATTCTGTAAGGTCTATAAATAAAATCAGAATTCCTGTTGCAAATAGAGGAACTAACGATGTTGGTTTTGTAAAAATATTTTTAACAGGTGTTGATGCAACTGGAAAACCTAATTTAGGCAATGTTTTATCAGTGCCTCAAGAAATAGACATAGACAGTTTGGGCGTTAATACACTTGCATGGATTGA
>CAZWLX010000125.1:0-1778 GCA_964634845.1 Candidatus Woesearchaeota archaeon
ACTGTTGTTATACCTTGCTATTTACTGGTCTTTGTTAATATTAGCAGAGACAATAGCCTTTCACATATTTGATATTAAAAATCTTTACACTTCAATATATGCACCATTACCGATTTGCAACTGTATCCACGCTCCAAGATGGATGCAAACCTCCTATTTCTTAATAGGTCCAATTTATTTTACAATCTCTTATTTCCTTAAATTAGAAAATCCCCACTTTAGAAAAATTAACTAAAATCATTATCTTTTAATAATCTCTTCTTTCTCCCCAATTAAGTTAACAACAACACTTGGTCTGGACTTCAGTTCTCCGCCATCTATGATTATATCAACAGAGTCCTTAATTTCTTCTCTAACAGACTCAATAGAAGTAGCATAATTCTCCCCTGAAAAATTAACAGAAGTCGTGACGAAAGGCTTTCCAGCTTTCTCGATAATCTTTGAAAACCAATGATTTGGAATTCTAATTCCTATAGAATCCTTGCTATGATTAACATTAGAGGCAACAGAATTTTTATTCTTAAGTTTTAAAATTAAGGTATATTGCCCAGGAAGTTTTTTAATCCATTTTTCTGCTTTTTCATCAACAAAGCAGTTTTTTCTTATCCATGCCTTTCCAGGAGCAATAATACTGAAAGGTTTTGAATCTCTTTTTTTTATCTCTCTAATTCTTGCAACACTTATAAAATTAGTCGCGTCGCATCCCAATCCGTAAATCGTGTCAGTAGGGTAAATAAATACTTCTCCCTGCTTTATTCTGCGAATATATTCCTTTTCCATGGTAAAATCCTATTCCAGATAAAGTATTAAAATTTTACTCTTCTTCATATTTAGCAATAATTTGAACACAATCTTCATGGTTTTTATTATCTATAACAACTTCTCCGCAAACTTCACAATGAAGATTCTTTCTCCTAATAAATCTCAGAATCTTGGTTATCTCCCTAACGCTATCGCTTTTTTTGTTTACAATCTTTTTGCAAGATTTGCAAATCTCTGCTTGGGCTTTTGGATGAAGTCTTATTTTAGCAGCTCTTTTATTTTTAAGATACTGGGAGATAGCAGCCTTACTTATTCCCAAAATGCCGCCTACTTTCTCATAGGTTATTTTATAATCTCTAATAAAACATTTACTTAATTCTCTTCTTATAGCAGGAATAATATACCAGACTTCTATCTCTTGAGGCAGTGTATACATATTATGTTAACGGCTGTTTACTATTTAAATCTTTGGATTTTATCAGCAATCAGCGAGAATCTTCAACTCATCGAGGCTCTTAAACCCATATTCAATTTTCCCATTAACATACCAAGCAGGAACTTCTCTTATGTTTTTGCATTTCTCTAAATTATTTCCGCAATCAACAATGCTTAACTCTTTAAAATTATTTCCAAACAATCTTGCCTGTTCTTCACATTCTTTGCAATTAAATGAATCATAAAGCTCTGCATTTTTATTATTTAAACACGTAACAACTCTCTCGACCTCTGATTCTCCAGATGTATATCCTGTTGTTCTGGAAATCCAATCACTTAGAAAATAAAAACCCATAACCAAGATTATCAGCACAACAATGCTAATCAGCACTCTTTCTTTTTTATCCATCTTTATCTAAAAATTCTTATGTTTAATACCTTTTTGTTTTTTCTTCCTGCTAAAGAAGCCATAAATCCAAACAAGAAGGAAGTTAGTTGACAAAATAACAATTCCATAAACAATAAACCATCCAACAACCATATTAGAGATATGAATAAAACCAGAGCAATTTTCAAAAACG
>CAZWLX010000126.1:0-1776 GCA_964634845.1 Candidatus Woesearchaeota archaeon
TAAGCAATTGCAATGAGGTTGCTCCGATCATTCCCGCGTTTACATTTACTATATTTCTGCCAGGATATCTCGCCCTCGTTTTATCTGCAAGAATAGAAGGCCATGTTTCCTTAGGAGTTTTAGCATTCCAACAGTATGTTGTTGAACCTCCAATTTCTAAGATTACAAATTGTTGGTTGAATAGCGCCATTAATTCTGGATTGGTGGAAACCCTGTAATCGCTCAACGTAATTACTTTTTCGTTTCCGATTCTGTATCCATTTGAATCTGTTTGTGGAATGCCATTATATATAGCATTAGGTCTGTTCTGGAATAAAGCCGTAGGATGAGGTATGAGAGGAGTCGGGTTATCTATTTTTACAGATGGAGACCACTCCTCAACGAGGGCTTTCCCAGGTAGTTGTCTTACGTCCGCATCGTAATATTTATGAAAAGCTAATTCATCTACTCCTTTGTAAGCTCCCAAGATTAAAAGTGCTAAGAGGCCCACTTTTCTAAACTTTGAACTTTTTTTCACTTTCGATTCTTCTACTTCTTTTTGACTGACTGAATTCAATGGAACTCTAGAGAGACCATAGTTTAAACCTGCAAATGAGTTATAGAGTCCTTTCTGAATTCCTATATTCAATCTGCCGAGAGTTTTATCATAAAGTCTTCTGGCAAAATAAGGCACCATTTTTCTCCCTATTTCAAATAGAGGTGCCATTTTTCTCTGATACACTTTCAATAGTCTTCCGTTTTCTTCTGTCATTTTTACTACTTCTTAGGGTAAATTTATATGAAAAAGTTGGGAGATTTGGGTATTTAAAGTTAATTGTTTTCCTGTTTTTTCGTTGAAAATTATGTAGAACAACCTTTAAATATTATATTTTTCTATTATAAAGATAAAAAAGAGGTTTAGAGGTGAATGGTTCATAAACAATATAAAAAAAAGAATGGTAAATTGATTGGACCTTATTATTATGAGTCTTATCGTGATGGAGATAAAGTTAAAAAAAGATATATTGGGAGAAATTTGCCTATTGGATTGAAATTAAATGTTTTGAGGTCAATGTTTTTTGTTTTGATTTTTGGATTTATGTTTTTTTCTTTAATTGTTTTAGTTGGTGGAGATGGAAGTGATTCTAGTTCTACTGGAGAATGGTTAATGTTTGGAAGATATTTTAATCACACTGGTTATTACGCTGAATCTCTTACTGTAAATATCAGTCAAGGACTAGGCAATAGTTTTAATGTTGATAGTGCGCTGGGTTCTGCTCCTGTTGGAAATTCTAATTATATTTATGTTGTCTCAAACACAAATGGTGTGGTTTTTCAGCTTAATACTACAAATATAAGTCAGCAAATAGCTAATTTTACTATGGGTATTGCTAGTTCTTCTACACCTGCTATTGCAGGAGATTATCTTTATGTCGGAAATGACGACAATCGTACTTTTCAATTAAACGCAACAAATGTTAGTCAGCAGATAGCTAACTTTACTACGTTGGGAAGGATACGTTCTTCGCCTGTTGTTTCAGGAGGATATGTTTATGTGATTACTGAAGGAGGTTATATTTACCAATTAAACGCAACAAATGTTAGTATAATGTTTGCTAATCGTTCTCTTGGGAATTCTTGGAAACACTCTGCTTATTCTCCTGCGATTTTTGGAAATTCTATTTATTTCGCTATGAAAATAGGAATTCATCCCCTTGTGGATTACACTATTTTGAGCGAACACAATATTTCTAATATTAGTCAAATGAATCAGAATCGTACTTTTTCTTCAGGGCC
>CAZWLX010000127.1:0-1760 GCA_964634845.1 Candidatus Woesearchaeota archaeon
ACGCAACAACAAAAGCAAAAAAGCTATTTAAATAAAATTTAGGAATTGTAAAGCCTCCATAATTGATTCCTTCAAAAGTAAATGCATTCACGGAAATACTAGGCACTATGATTGTCAAAAGATATAGAATAATAGCATTTATAACAAAAGAAAACAATCCCAGAGTTACGATATTTAGGGGAAGCGTAAGAATGCTTAGGATAGGTTTTACGATAAGAAAAAGCGCTCCCAGAACAACTCCTCCTATTATATACGTTGTAAAATCACCGGATATTTTCAAGCCCGTTATGACTTGTGCGGTCAAAAAAAGCGCAACAGAATAAAATACAATATTCCTAAATATTGACTTCATGAACTAATAAATGCTAACAAATATGTTAAGCTCTGTCAACGAAAAATATATTAAGTATTTAGCTCTGCACCTTTAAGGTGCGTGCGTAAACCCTGCACCCACGACCTTACGGCTCGCCTCGCTGGAGCTTGGGCGAAGCGGGTCGGGGCATTTTGATCTTTCGCTTTGCGAGCAAGGAGTTGACCCGCGTTCTGACGAACAGGGCGTTGGGTGCAGGGTAAATTTTTGGCCCTTTCAAATCGATGTCTCTTGAAGTATTATTGACTGTATATTTAATATGGACTCTATCGTTTGTCCTAACTGCAGAAAAACTATTCAGATTACTCAAGCATTAAAACATGAGCTTGAAGAAAAGATAAAGTTGGCTCAAAGTGAGAAACACAAAGAAGAATTAGCGAAAACTAAAGCACAAGCAGAGGCTGAAACGGAAAAAAGACTAAGAGAAGAATCCCAGAAAGAATTGCTCAAATCAAAAAAAGAAAAAGAGGAACTGGAAGAAAAGCTATTAATAGAAGAAAAAGAGAGAAAAGTGTTCGAAAAAAAAGTTCAAGAACAGGCGATAAAAGAAGCCTCGGAGAAAAGTAGATTAGATAAATTAGAACTAGAAAAAAAATTAAAAGATACTCAAGAAGCTTTAGACGTTGCCCAAAGAAAAGCTAAGCAAAGTTCTCAACAATTGCAAGGAGAGGTTCTGGAAATAGACTTGGAAGAGAAACTAAAAACTTCTTTTCCTAATGATGAATTTTTACCTGTACCTAAGGGGTTTGAGGGCGCAGATTTGATTCAAAAAATAATATACAAGGAGCGAGTCGTAGGGTCAATTCTCTGGGAGACAAAAAGAACAAATGGGTGGGACAAAAAATGGCTTGTCAAGCTTAAAAATGATTCAGCTAAAGTTAGTGCCAGCGAAGCTATAATTGTATCTCAAACTCTTCCAACAGGAATAACAACATTCGACAGAAAAGATGGAGTCTGGATTACCACCTATCAGCATGCTATAAATACTTGCCGATATTTAAGATTTTTGATTACTAGTATTGCTTCTGTCAAGTCGTCTGTAAGTCAAACGGATGAAGAATGGGGAAAAATCAGAAATTATATGATGAGCGATACCTTCAAACATAGAATGCAAGCCCATTTTGACAGTATAAAGGTTTTAAAAGACGAACTAGGCGGAGAAAAAAGATCTACCTTATTAAGATGGAAAAGAAGAGAGAGTCAAATAGAAAAGCTTGATGCGAACACTATTAATTTTTATGGAGAGTTGAAAGATATAGTTCCAAATCTTCCAGAAATCAAAGAAAGCGATTCCGTCCAATTTAAGTTGGAAGATTAAATTGGAAGATTATCTCTACTTGACAAAGGGTTAAATAGTTACTAGTATTATTAATATGATCAAAAACCTGTC
>CAZWLX010000128.1:0-1738 GCA_964634845.1 Candidatus Woesearchaeota archaeon
ATTTTAACTATGCCCTTGTTAGCATCAACCTCAACTTCCATGCCGTCCTTGAGGATTTGCATGGAGTGTAAGCAGCCGACAATACATGGAATTTTGAGCTCACGAGAGATTATTGCGGCGTGACTTGTAATTCCGCCTTCATCTGCAATAATTGCGCCTGCTTTTTTTGCTATTACCATCATGTTTGGTTGCGTCATAGTTGTTACAAGAACTTCTCCTTGTTTAAAATCTTTTATTGATTGCCTTAACATTTCTAAATCTCCTGGCATTACTTTTCTTACTTTTCCTGTATATCTTCCAAGAGCTGCTGTTTGTCCTTTTATCTCTGCATCTTTTGAAATCGGTTTTATTTTTTGATTGAATAGTTTCTTAGCTTCTTCTCCTTCTATAAATTCTATTCCTTTTTGTTGAGAACAAACTAAGGCATATGCTTCTTTTCTTTTGGCTAAAGTTTTATTTATGTCTTTATTATAATCTCCTGATAATAAATCGCTGACTTCTGGTTCTGGGATGTAACTTAAAATATCTCTTAGATTTATATTTATTTTCTTTGCAATCTCATTAAACATCTTTCTGGCTAAAAAGTAAGAGCCTGCCCAGTAGGCTTTAATATCCATTCTTCTGACAGCTTGCTCTTGTAAGAAATTTGACAAATAGGTTACTTCTTCTTTTTCTTTTCCCAGTTTATTGAATATCTCTTCCTGCTCTCTCTTTGTTTTTTCCTTTTCCTCTTTTAATTCCTTCAATTTTTCTCCATAATCTTCGTTTTTGTGTTGTTTGGAAAGCTCCTCAAGGAATTCTATGGCTTTTGATTCATCAAATTGTCCAAATACAAGCCATGGATATTTAGAGATATGGGCTAATAATGTTTTGTCATCAGGTTTAGAATTGATTAACTTAACGAAGTCTAACTGCTCTTTTTGTACGCCATCTAATTCTAAAGGGGTTGTTAGTATCCCAAAGAAGTTTGGCCATTTTTCTCCAAACTTTCTTTTAATTATCTCTTCTAGTCTTTGCTCAACAGCAAATGTGAATTCAGGACGAGTGCTTCCAAAGTAAGATAAAGAATCTGCTTGATATTGATTGAATTCTTTATGATCTTTTATTAGCTTTTGGTTTGATAATTCAGAATAATTCTTTTTTTCTATTTCTCTTATCCAATTCCACCAATTTTTAGACTCTTCTTTGAATTTTTTTATATAATCTTCGTAATAATCTCTTTTTAGAAATTGATTGCTTTGCTTGTTTTTTGTTTCATCTAAATCACTTTTTAACATATAGGAAGATATTACTTCTCCATCAAAGTACTGTATTTGTCTTTTAATTGGGAAAACATCTGAACGATTTTTTAATGCTAACGCGCATCCCCAATTGCTTGGCATTATTGGCTGTAATCCCCACATGAAGATGTATTCTTCTTTGCCTTCATTATTTGATATTATTCTTACTATGCCTTTATCTGCGTCTACTTCTATTAAATCGCCGTCTTTTAGAACTTTTGTGGCGATTTTTGTACCGATGATGCAGGGGGTTTTCAATTCGCGGGAGACAATCGCTGCATGAGAGAGCATTCCACCAGCATCTGTTATGATTGCAGCTGACTTTTTCATTAGATGTAGAAAGCGAGGGTCTGTCATTCCTGTAACAAGAATTTCTCCTTCTTTTAGATTAGATTTCCTATAATCAACGATGACTCTTGCTTTTCCTTTTACCTTTCCTGGAAAAGCTGGTTTTCCAG
>CAZWLX010000129.1:0-1713 GCA_964634845.1 Candidatus Woesearchaeota archaeon
ACTCTTCCTGGCTTAATTTCAATTTCATCTCCTACTTTCAATTTCCGAGATTTCAATGTTCCCCCTAAAACAGTTCCCTTAAGATTTTCTGGTTTTGTTCCAGGTCTATTAATATCAAAACTTCTAGCAACAACAAATCTCGGGTCTCCCTTCAAATTTCTCTCTGGAATTTTAATCTCAGAAATAACTCTTAAAACTTCTCCTATATTCACTCCTTGTTGAGCACTTACAGGAACTATTTCAGCATCATCATATTTCCCTTTTAAAAGTTCTTTAATATTCTTATAATTCTTTTGAGCCAAAGACATTTCTACTAAATCAATCTTATTTTGAACAACAATCAAATTCTTAACACCTTTTGCTTGCAAAGCCATTAAATGTTCTCTTGTCTGTGGTTTAATACCTTCATTAGCAGCAATAACTAAAACAGCAGCATCAATCATAGCAGCTCCAGACAACATCGTAGCCATTAGCATTTCATGTCCAGGAGCATCAACAAAACTCACATGCCTAACAGCCTTCCCTTTTCCTTTAATATTATATTCATTCCCATCAAAATAAATAACAGCATCAGCATATCCTAATTTAATACTAATTCCTCTCTTTAACTCCTCTGAATGTCTTGAAGCCCAAACACCTGTCAATTTCTCCAACAAAGTTGTCTTTCCATGATCAATATGCCCGACTATTCCTACATTTATTCCTTCTAAATTTTCAAAGCTAACCTTTTCTGCTTTGTCAATTTTGTCTGCTTTATTCTTATTCATAATTTCTCTTAGAAATACCTTCTTTTAAACCTTGTTAATCAAAACTAACAAGATTTTTCTACAGGCACTTTCTTTAACATCAAACGACCCCATAACAAATAAGCTTGTTGATCAACTTCTCTGACTGGATCTCTAAAAAGAATTTCTCTCTCAAGCCTATCAAAAAAATCTCGAGCATCTCTGTAAAGCTCCATTTCAATTCTGGATCTAGCATGTTTAGCTCTTAAATCAACATAAGACAAAAGAGTATGTCCTGAAGCAACTACTGCTAAAATAGCAGAAGCTCCAAAAACAATAACATCTAAATTTTCCCAAAATCCAAGATAATCTCTTAATCCCATTTTATAAAACCCATCAAACAAAAACAATTCAAACTTTATAATTATTTAGCTTATCAAAAAGAGCCATTTACTTAAAATCTTCTTGCTGAACTTTTTTCAAAGAAACCCTTTGTTTACTTTCATCAAATGAAATAATAAATTTATCAAAAAATCCATTCCTACCAAGTAAAATCGGAAAATCATATCCTCCCAATATAACCTTAACAGGAAGACCGATATTATAACTCTCATGACCTTTTTCAATAAGAATAGTCATAAAAGTTTCTATAGAATCAACTTTTCCTCCGATACCATAAGCAGAATCTATCTCGTTATCTAAATCAAGTCCAAGCAATTCTGCAAACTCTTCAGAAATAGCAGAGATATCTGCACCAGAGTCAATCAAAGCAATTGAATCAATCTGGCCAAGTCTTCCCATCAAAGTTATTGGAATAGAAGGAGTTCTGACATAACTCCCATCAGGCCTCTTAACTGTTTTATATTTAAAATGGATTGCCATTTTAAATCAAAATATCATAGTTTCCTTATCCGGAACCCTTGCTAATAAAACTCTTCCTTTAGAATTCTTTTTTCTTGCTTCTGCCATAACTTTTTTAGGACTCTTT
>CAZWLX010000130.1:0-1657 GCA_964634845.1 Candidatus Woesearchaeota archaeon
AGAGGAGTTACAAAATTATATTCAGAGAAAAATAAACTGATATATTTTGTCATATTGTATCGGTTTAATATTGTGTATTAAAATAAACTTTATCATCTAATTTATTTGGATGGCTAATAAGGAATTATCTTCTCATCATCCAGAGATTAATAAGCCTCAAGAGGCGTGTGGAATTACGGCAATTTTTAGTAAGACTGGTAAAAATATAGCTCAGATCAGTCCTCCTCTTCAAGAGAAAATTCAACACAGGGGTTATGACACAGCCGGTATCGCTTTATGGAATGATGGAGAATTATTGGTGCATGTAGGAGAGGGAAAAGTTATGGATGTTTTCCCCCCAGATTTCCCTTTTGAAGATTCAGATAGAGGGATTGGTCATAATCGATATGGAACGAGCGGTGGAGATAATAAAGATGATTCAAGAGGGGCACAGCCAGCTGTAGGCGAATATAAGGGAAGAAAGGTTGCCATTGCATATAATGGAAATCTTCCAGATGAAGAACGACATAAGCTGCAATTAAGGCTTCCTGAAGAATTAAGAAATAATATTTTTGACACAGAGGATATTGTTAATGCGATTGTTTCAGCAAAGGGAGATGATTGGGAGGAAAGAATTAAAAACGGCTTAAATGGAGTAGATTTGGCTTACTCCCTAACCATTCTTACAGATGACGGTAGAGTTTTTGGTTTGAGAGGACCATCCGGAACTTGGCCATTGTGGTATGGGGAAACAGAGAATAACATTATTTTTGCATCTGAAACAAGAGTTTATAATGAGGACAATATTCAGTGGAAAGAGGTTGAACCTGGAGAATTAATTGAAGCAACTGTAGATGGAGTGTTAAAGAAAAGAATCTTTGAAGAAACAGTCCCATTAACACGTTGCGCTCTTCACGATACTTATGGAGCGAAAGAAGACTCATTAATGTCAGAGGGAGTTACTTATAAAGATTTTCGTAGAGAATTAGGTATTGAATTGGCCAGGGAGCATCCACTTGACGTAGATATCATAGCCGGTGTACCCAACACAGCAACGGTTATTGCTGATGGATACGCAGAAGGCTTAGGAAAAAAGGCCACATCGTTAATCAAAAAAAATGGAGCGAATAAAGAAAGCGAAACTAGAAGTTTTATAGCGCAGAATGTAGATAAAACGAGTGAGATTATAAGTAAAAAATATAAAAGCGTAGATCAAGAAATGGCAAGAGGAAAGAGAATTGCAATTGTAGAAGATTCTTTGATCCGCGGAAGAACAATGAAGGGTGATCCAGAAAAAAAATTAAAAGGGGTTATTGAATTAGTTAGAGAAGCTGGTGCAAAAGAAATTCATTTGCTTCTTGCTCTTTCAAAGTTCGTTGAAGGATGCGATATGGGATATGCTATTAGGAAAGGACAATTGGTTGCCCTTGTTAGAGGTGAAAATGGAAATTATACAGAGAGATCAGCACAAGAAATAGCAGTTGAGATAGGGGCAGATTCGGTAAATTATTTAAGCGTAGAAGGGATAAAGAGGGTTTACGAAAGAGTATTGGGAAAGAAAGAAGTAGCGTGTATGTCATGTATGGGAGAAGAACACCCTTTAAAAACTATTCTTAAGAGGAAATTATCATCGATGAGAGAAAAGGAGGAAGTAGTCTTTTCGGCTTGACAACTGTTG
>CAZWLX010000131.1:0-1626 GCA_964634845.1 Candidatus Woesearchaeota archaeon
TCTTAAAAGATAATCAATTGATAAAATATGGAGCTTTGGAGCATTTCAACATTGCGATAAACAAGAAGAAACCCTAAAAAAAATTTATAAGTCACTAAAAAAAGGAGGAAAACTAGTGATATGTGATGTCTTTCAAAACACTTCTTTAGCAGACTACTTTGATGAAATAGTAGCAAGATATTCCATTACAGGCCATAATGTAAAGTTTCTCTCTAGAAAAATATCTCTATCCCTTTGCTATCGTGCTGGATTTAGGGAATCAAATGTAGAGATAAGAAATCTACCAACCAAGTGGATATTCAATTCAAAGAAAGATCTAGGGAGATTTATATACAATCTTAATGGATTGGCTTTAATTCCTGGAAAAAAAGAAAAACAAAAATACCTCGCTGTATATAAAAACTGCAAAAGAATTCTTGGAGTAAAACAGAATCCAAAAAGCAAAACATATGAACTAAATTGGCCCATGAAGGTCCTAATGGCAAAAAAATAAAATGTATTCAAAAAAACAAAGTTTTCCAAAATATATCCTAAAAAACATATGGAGAAATGGAAGAGGGGGAAGATTCGGAGCAATAGGCTATGCTATAAATCCCAATTCAGATATGAGTTATAGGCCTGAAATACTATTTGATGCAATTGAACATGCCACAAGTGAATTAGAAAAGAGGATAACTGAACTAAATCAGAGACAAGTAATTGATAATAAAAAGATTGCTGATATTTTCAATATAATCTGTTGTCCATGTTGTTTCCCGGACAAAATCCAAGAAAAGAAAATAAGAGAAAAAAGAGAAGGATCATTTCTAATCACTGCAAATCCAGATGCAAATTTTCCAGAAGGTTCACTAAAGTTTGATTATCAAGAAACTGTTGAACCAGTATATGAAATGAGGGGAAGAGTTTACGTACCAACAGAAAGAGATCTACATACTCAAAGATTTGTTGAGGGCGTTCTCAGTGTAATAGCAAATGGAGAGAAAAAATTCTTAATTTGAAGCGGATAAGCTACTGCGCCAGCAGACTATCTTTGCGCAAGCAAGCAACAACTTCTCCTATTGGGTGAGCAATTTCATCAGAGTATCTTTTATATTATTAGCTGATGGAATTGCGAATTGGGAAAACAAATTTCATTCATCCGAGGTAATTTCGCTTAAACAAAATTAAACGGATTTATTTCCCTGTCTTTGAAAAGGTTTAAGCGGAGCGGAAGAAAGAAGAGTGCATGTTTATCAGACTATTTTCTTATAATAATAACTGACAGAAATCATTTACGTTTAATCAGTCAGGCTAATCGAACCTTTTGTAAAAAGGTTGGTTAAACTCTGATTCGAACAAAGAGAATATTTTCGGAGAAAATAAAGAGTTTATCGATTAGTAGACATTAACAGGCTTTTGTAAAAAGATCGAGCTGCGATTTAAGAGCCCTCGAGTATTCAAGTTCGTTCTCAGCAGTTTTGAGCGTACTTGCTGGCTAATGGAAATGTTTAAAAAGAACATCCAAGTTCAAATTTCATGGGTAGAGAAGGACTAACTAAAGAAGAAGCATTAAGAACATTAGCAGATACAAATAGATGGACAGAGTTAGGAGGAATGGGTTTTTATGGCGTTTCCAATACAACCCCG
>CAZWLX010000132.1:0-1620 GCA_964634845.1 Candidatus Woesearchaeota archaeon
GCAGAAGCCTTGGACAATTTAACTAAAGTATCCTTTGATATTGGAGAAAGCTCATACAAATACCTGTATTCCTTTTTCTTCAAAACAGCTACGAAATCAGATGCCTGTTTTTCAAGATTAACATCAATCGTGACTTCAGGGATCGTGGTTTCTGCATATCTTATGTATTCTTTTATGAAATCCATATCTTCCTGATTGAAATCTAACTGCAAATTCTGCTTTGAATGAGATGCTTTAATTATGTCTGACTGTCTTATTAAAAACATAAGATGAAATCTCTGCAGAATACCAGAATCAAAAGGTATCTGTTTTTTCATGGAATCCATTGTTCTGGAAAACGTAGAGCCGTTTGGAGTGGCTGCACCCAGCAATCTTATTCTTGAGTCAAACTTTTCCTGGATAGCCGGCTTATTAACAGTTACAAATCCTTTTTCCATTGCTGAAATCAAATTAGAACGCTCGTCTCTTCTCATTAAATTCAAGTCGTCTATCGCACATAACCCCTTATCTGCTCTAGGAAGCAATCCTGGCAATGCTGAAGAACCTGAAAGATTGTAAACCATGCTTGAATCTGAAGCCTTATTGTAATTTGAGTGAGGCACTAAAGAACAAACTGATTTTAACAAATCTGTTTTTCCTGTGTTTAGATCCCCCATTAATAATAAATGAAGGTTTTCAGCAGAAAATAACTGCAAGGCCAAAGCCTGTTTTATAAAACTTAAGCCTTTTATCTTAGAAGCAATCATTTCTGGAATTATGACGAATGATTTAGGTGCGAATTCCTTGAATACAGATTCTAAAGTGATTCTTCTTAAAGTTGTATTTATTTTAGAAGAAACTTCTATCAAATCAGGATCTTCAGACATTAAAGAATAATATTCATAATCTTCCATCAGAGAAAAATTAAAGTTTTTTACTTCAAGTGACAGTCTTTTTTGCTTTAGAAGTGATCTTACAGAATCGTAATTTTCATCCTCTTTCAACAGTTCCATGCAGTTACTCTCATCCTCGTTTAAAGGTCTTAAGTAACTTATCAGCTCTTTTAGCATATTATACCCTTTCAAGCATTCTGATTTCGCAGATAGCTAATGGATATATCTTGGACAAGCCCATTCTTAAATCTTTCTGTAGCCTGTTAGCGATTATTGATTGTATCAATTCAATATAAGTTAAGGACTGAACCTGCAGTGTAACAACTTCTTTGGATTTATTTCTTAATGCTGTTAATGCAGAGCCCTGGGTTTTGAACCTGGTTATGTACAAAGGCTTGATTTTTACTTTTATATTGTCTTTTGTTGTTAATAAGTATGATTCGTCTAATTTGATTCGGCCTTTTCTTAGGGCCCTTTTTACGTAGGATGGGGAAATTTCATATCCAACCAGATCGGAAGATACTTTATCACCTTTGACTTCATTTGCTTTAAAAATAAGGTTAACATGCTGTTTTTTAGGGTCATTAGTCAAATACATTAAATTAGCGATTATCTTTCTTCCTAAAACCTCGGTTGGCAGGCTTGCGAGGGTTTCTCCTATCTCCAGGTTATCAAAGTCATTAGTGGTTAAAATAGATATCCAGCGCTTTTTCTTCTTTGGTTCTGATGATGTTTTCTTTGGTAAAGG
>CAZWLX010000133.1:0-1598 GCA_964634845.1 Candidatus Woesearchaeota archaeon
TTATCTTTATGTTATTCCAAATGAGGCTGGCAGTTATAATGCTTTTGAATTAGGGGAGAAATTAGGGGTTGAATTTACTGTTTATGCTGTTAATGATAAGAAGAAATATGATCCAGATGGAAAAGCAGGGAAGGCAAAGCCTGGAAAGCCAGGGATTTTTGTAGAGTAATATTTAAATAGTATTGTCTTAGAGAGAATTTATGGAGAAAAGGAAAGAAGAAGTTTTGAAAGAACTTGAAGAGAAATTTGAAGAAGAAAAAAAGAGACTTGGATTTAAATCCAGCTTTAAAGAAATTGATGAGATTTTCTTTATTAAAGACTATGTTTTGAATTCAGGATTTGTGAGCGAAACTTTCTCGAGGCAGTTGTGTTCTAGAATTATAGATACTTTTGGAAACTGGAATAATTATTTGCATAGCTTGATTTTGCCTAATCCTCATCACATGATAAATATGAACGAGGCTAAGATGTTAAATGATGAAGATAAGAAAAGCATAGGTAAATTAATGTCTCAAGCTATTGCTGTTATGAGCACGAACACCCTTGTTGGACTGACAAAGGAGAAAAAGGTAGAAGCTGAATTCATTGATGATTCTGTGAAATTTTGGAATTCCACTTATAAACCAAAAATTGTTGAGTTAATGACGAAGATTAATGAAGGTTGGAAGAAATAAAGATTTTTCAGTAGTCTTTTTTTAGTAAGGATATGTCACTTTCTAGGTAATGAGTATATAAATTTTAGTTTATAAGAAAGCATATTTTAAAGTTGAATATTAATATATATACTGGACTGCTATATTTATTAATAGTTTGTAGAATAGGAGAAAATATAAAATGAAACAACAACAATTTGTTTTACCAGTTATGTGCGTTAACTGCGGAGCTACTTTTGATTTGTGGCATGATTTAATCTCTTCTGGAGATAAGGAAGATTTAGTAGAATTTAAAGAAAATGATACCCTTGAATTAGAGAGAAGAGGTCTTGTTGAGAAGGAGCATTTTTGCTGGAAGTGCAGACAGAAATCCATGGGCAGAAAATTGAACCAGAAAGATACTGAACTAGTTGAAGAAGATAACGAATTTGAACTGGAGTGGGAATAAATTTATTAAGTGTTCTTTTTCTGAATCTGTATGAATGAGTTAATTTCAACCTTGTTGATTGCAGTTCTGCAGGGAATAACTGAATGGATTCCTGTTTCTAGCTCAGGGCATTTGGTGTTAGCTGAAAAATTATTGAATTATAACGGAGGATTGTTTTTTGATGTTGCTTTGCATTTTGGAACTTTAATGGCTGTTTTTGTTTATTTTGGGAGAGAGATTACAGATATTTTAAAAGACTTGTTAAAATTTAATTTTTATAGTGAAAATGGAAAACTGGGATTGTTGATTATTGTGGCTACAATTCCTGCAGGTATTTTTGGATTTTTATTCAAAGATATTTTTGAACTTCTCTTCTCAAATCTATTAATTACAGCACTTGGCTTTGGATTTACTGGGATGTTTTTATTTATTTCAAGCTTAGATTTTAAAAGGAAAAGGAAAGAGTTTAGCTGGAAAGAAAGTTTAGGGATTGGGATTGCTCAAGTTTTCTCGTTGTT
>CAZWLX010000134.1:0-558 GCA_964634845.1 Candidatus Woesearchaeota archaeon
AGAAAGTTTGCTTTGCCAGACATCATTGCAGGTCATTATTATCGGGAATTTTGTTGTTGTTATCAATCTTACAAGTTCAGGAATACCTCCGATATCTGTGCCAGTAACGCCGTCAACTTCATCCATTAACAAGATTTTTGACTTTTTGAATAGAGATTGTTGTTCTGTTGCAGGTTTAAGACGTTCTTCTAATTGAGCGCGATTTCTTAAATCAGAAGAATTTAATTCAAGAATCTCTAAACTATTTTCTTTAGCAGCTGTTAAAACAAGAGATGTTTTTCCTGTTCCTGCAGGACCGTAGAGAATCAAGGCTTTCTTTTTTGGGAATTCCTGGAGGAATGTTTTTATTGTCAAGACAGCAATATCTTGTCCTATTATATCTGAATATGATTTGATTCTATATTTTTCAGCAAGATTTTCATGATTATTTTCCATTCTTTTTTATGTTGATTTTCCCTGTCCTGCTAGAACAAACGAAGCTAGCAAGGCTTGTAATTGCACAAATTCGTCAGAGCCTTCTGTCATTCTAAATTCTGCCTCACCTGTTTTTTCTGTTAA
>CAZWLX010000134.1:568-1315 GCA_964634845.1 Candidatus Woesearchaeota archaeon
TAATCTCACTTTTATCTCAGGTTCTATCTGGAGATTCCAAATTTCTTTTTGAATTGCTTTTATAATGTCTGTTCCAGAGATAGATTCTTTCAGCATTACATCTAAAAGTTTTTCTCTTGCATTTACAAAGTCTCCTGATAATGCATAATCCAGGACAACTTTCACATCTGCTGGTCTTGTTTTTGAAGCAATCATGTTTATCATCTCGCTGTTGACATCTGGAGAAATTGAGGCAGTTGCTTGGAGGAGATTTATGACTCGTCTGCAATCTCCTTCAGATGTTTCATAAAGAGTTTCAAATACTCCGTCACTTAGATTAAGCTTCTCTGATTCTCCTATCTTTTCTATTACTTTTGCAATATCTTTTTTTTCCAATAAGCGAAATCTAAATATTACGCAACGAGATTGGATAGGGTCTATTATTCTAGATGAATAATTGCAGGACATGATAAATCTGCAGGTGTTTGTGTAATTTTCCATGGTTCTTCTTAGTGCTTGTTGAGCTTCTTTTGTTAATGCATCTGCTTCATCTAAAAATATAACTTTAAATGGCACAGGACCGAGAGCTTTTGTTCTTGCAAAGTCTTTCACTTTTTGACGAACAACGTCAATTCCACGTTCGTCAGAAGCATTTAGTTCTAAATAGTTTTCCTTCCAGGTAGGACCAAAAAGAGTTTTTACTATTATAAGGGCAAGAGTTGATTTTCCTGTTCCAGCGGGCCCTGCGAACATTAAGTGAGGGATATT
>CAZWLX010000134.1:1325-1570 GCA_964634845.1 Candidatus Woesearchaeota archaeon
AGGACGATATTTTTCTGTCCAGATATCTATGTCGTTCATAAGTGATTTTGGAGATAGAGGTTTATAATAATTGTTATACCAAGATTGCTTATAAATGACTTCAATCTTTAGTATCTGGAAGCCCGAACCCTAAGATAGGGTCTAGTAAGATAGGTGTTTTTAATTCCTGTTGTCTTTTATAACCTTCGGAAGTTAATGTATATTCCGAGTGAATTGTATCTCTTTCAAGACCTTTTTCTGTTCTT
>CAZWLX010000135.1:0-1524 GCA_964634845.1 Candidatus Woesearchaeota archaeon
TCCACACAAATTTGGAAAAACAAAAAGCTCTTGCTCTTGGTTCTCAAATACAGGATTACATTAATAACTTCTACAAAAATTATGTTTCCAAAAATTACTCTCGTGAGTCTTTCCTTGAATTGGAATTTGAAAAACTGTATATTTCAATGCTAATTCCTAAATTAAGAGGAAAATTAGAAACAGCAGGAGCAAAAAAACGTTACGCAGGCTTAAAACTTCTTCCAAATAATGAAGAAGAAATAGAAATTGTAGGCCTAGAATTTGTAAGAGGAGATTGGACAGATGCTGCTCAGGAATTCCAATTTCAATTATTAGACAAAGTCTTTCATAAAAAAGAAATTGCTTCTTTTATTAAGTCATATATAAAGGACTTAAAATCAGGAAAATTAGATAAAAAATTAATTTACACTAAATCTATAAGAAAAGATTTAAAAGAATACACAAAAACAACTCCGCCCCATGTAAAAGCAGCGCGTAAATTGAAATCCCTTGAAGGAAATATAATAAAATATTATATAACAACAGACGGCCCAGAACCAATTCAAGCTCATAAGCACAAAATAGACTATGAACATTACATTGACAAACAAATTAAACCAATAGCAGAACAAGTCCTTATCTTATTCAACAAAGATTTTGATTCTATTATTTCGTCAAGCAAACAGGAGAAACTATTTTAGTTATGACTTTATAGTAGTTAAAATAGAAAGGTTTATATACCATTTATTTTTAGAGAAATTATGATAAATGAACATCCAGTATACACATACGTAAGAAGGATTATAGATAAAGCTGATACTTCCAAAGAGCAACACGACAGAACATTATATTTAAAGGGAGCTCTCCTTCAAAAATCTCTAGGTGCTCCAGTAAGGCTTGAAGACCCTCTATTCACTCTAAGCACATTTTCAAATAGTTGGAATCAAATAGCAATTGGTGCAAGAACGCCTGAAGAAGCTATTCAAATTTGGGCGCAAAGTGGAGATTTGCCAAGAGATACACAAAGAGTAATGGCTTACGAATTTCCATGGACAAATGAATCACCTGTCTTAGCAGATGTAAGATCACCTAGAAGTCCTGCTAATTGGCTTCCATAAATATCTAAAAGACATTTAAAACTAAAATCTTTTCATTCTTGGTTCATACTCTGCCAACCCAATATCAATCCTTCCCCCAAGCTTAGAAATCAGATTATAAACCAAAGCAGATATAATAGATCCTATAAAACTTATTAATACATACATAACCGCAACAATTACTCCGGCAAGAATAATTCCTCCTGCAGAGATAAAAGGAACGTTAGAAGTAAATCCAAATAAACCTGCAATAATAACAATAATAGCGGCAATAAGACCTATAACCAATCCATAAAAAAATCCAAAGATGGCTGCTCTTCCAACATAAATCTTCCTGACTTCTATTCTCTCGGTAGGCTTCATAACTAATTATACAAATCTAAATATTTAAAAGTTCCTAGGCTGCTTTCCTTCTTTCTCTTGCATCTCTTTCTTTCTTTAAATGCTC